>CAZPQR010000010.1:2719-16361 GCA_964588865.1 uncultured Gammaproteobacteria bacterium | reverse complement strand
CCCAGCTTCAAAGTACGATATACTACCCAAGTATAAATTTCCTCATGGCTAAAACTGTTACTACTACTCAACCCAAGCGCAGCAGCAAGATAGGCTGGCTTGTGGTCGTCGCTGTAGCTTTCTTAGCTGGTTATTTCCTAGCCTTATCCGACGGCAGATCAAGCGATCAGCCGTTTAATTGGTTTCATTTCAAACAAAGTGGCGATCAGCTAGCCCAGACTCATGCTCGTGATTTCACGACGTTCTGGAAAGTTTGGGACCTGTTGAAAACTGAGTACGTCGACCGTTCCAAGCTGGACGAACAGCAACTCTATTACGGAGCGATCAAAGGTATGGTTGATGCTGTCGGTGATCCGCACACTTTGTTCCTACCACCCAAAGAAAATCAAGAATTCACTACAGACTTAAATGGCACCTTCGATGGTATCGGTGCCGAAATCAGTAGTAAGAATGGTAACCTCGAAGTAGTTGCTCCTTTGCCTGGTAGTCCAGCCGAGAAAGCTGGTATCCGCGCTGGCGATATTATTCTGTCGGTTGATGACACACAGGCCAAAGATTTGAATCTAGATGAAGCAGTAGCCAAGATTCGTGGCGCCAAAGGCACATCAGTTACTTTGATGGTGTTGCACAAGGCTGATACCAAGCCAGAGAAGATAGTGGTCAAACGAGATACTATCGATTTCCCAGTAGTCACCACTTCTATCAATGACCAAAATATTGCTACCATTCACATTGTCAGCTTCAATCAAGAAGTTGATAAGAAGTTCATTTCAGCTTTGAACGATATTAACAAGAAGAACGTCAAAGGCTTGATTATCGATTTACGCAATAACCCCGGCGGTTACCTCGATCAGGCAGTGGCTATCGCCAGTGCTTGGGTCAAAGAAGGTGACTTGGTGGTCAAAGAATCCTTCACCGACACTGGCAAAGATACTACCTACAGCGCCAAGAAATCAGTCCTAGCACCGCAAGTCCCCACAGTTGTCCTGATCAACGGCGGCTCAGCTTCGGCTTCGGAGATTCTGGCCGGCGCCTTGCAAGACTACGGTCTTGCCACTCTCGTCGGTGAGAAATCCTATGGCAAAGGTTCGGTCCAGAATTTGGAGCAATTGGCTGATGGTTCAGCACTCAAAGTCACTGTAGCCAAGTGGCTAACGCCAAAAGGCCGCTCGATCCAAGATCTTGGTATTCAGCCGGATGTCGTCGTGACGTATAGTGAAGACGACGCCAAAGCCAACAAAGATCCACAAATGGACAAAGCCATCGAAATCATTACTACCAAGAAGCCATGAAAGTAGTCCTCCTACAGCCAGTACCAAATATTGGGCACAAAGGAGAAGTCAAAATTGTCCGTGATGGTTTCGCGGCCAATTTTTTGATTCCTCAGAAACTAGCCCAGCCAGTCAGCGATTCCTATGTCCCACCCAAAATCAGTACTACCGAAACAGCAGCGGCTGCCCAAGGCTTACTCCGCGGTCTTGATGGCGCTACTATCTCGATCAGTGCCAAAGTCACCGGAGCCAAGAATCTCTACGCTGGTATTACTGCTGATGACGTCATTCATCACGTTAAGCAGCAGTTGGGGATAAGCTTGACGGAGAAGAATTTGAAAGCTTTCAAATCATTGAAACACGTCGGTCATTTCCAGATCCCCGTAGTCAGCGGTACAGAGAAAGCAACGCTAACCGTTAATGTCAAAGCCGAAGCTCATGGCGATTAATACCAAATATATTTTTGTCGTTGGAGGAGTGATGTCGGGCGTCGGCAAAGGCGTGACGACTGCTTCCATCGCCAAGATTTTGCAGTCCAAAGGTTTTAGCGTCACTGCCATCAAGGTTGACCCTTATATCAATGTCGATGCCGGCACCATGAATCCCACGATTCATGGTGAAGTTTTTGTTACCATTGATGGTGATGAGACTGATCAAGACATTGGTAATTATGAACGCTTCCTCAATGTCGATATTCCTCGAGCCAATTACATGACCACTGGTCGAGTCTATCTGTCGGTAATTCAGAAAGAACGTAATTTAGGTTATAACGGTGACAATGTTCAAGTGGTTCCAGATATTCCTAATGAAATTATTGCTCGTATCAAACGAGCTTCTCGTCTAGCCAAAGCTGATTTCACCATTGTCGAGATCGGCGGTACGGTCGGTGAATATGAGAATCTGATTTTCCTCGAAGCAGCGCGCATGATGAAGCTCAAGACGCCACGTGATGTGTTGTTTGTCTTGGTCAGCTATTTGCCGATCCCCGCCAAAGTCGGGGAGATGAAGACTAAGCCGACGCAACATGCGTCCCGCACGCTCAATAGCGCCGGCATTCAAGCTGATTTCATTGTCTGTCGGTCAGAGCACCCACTTGACCGTAAGCGCCGCGAGAAAATCGCTATCTTCTGTAATGTGAATCCTGAAGATGCTATCTCGGCACCGGATGTCGAAAGCATCTATGACATTCCGGTTAATTTCGAGAAGAATGATCTGGGCAATAAGATCCTAGTCAAATTTGGTTTGAAACCACGCAAGAAAGATATGCATGATTGGCGAGCGATGGTAAAGAAGCTGAAAAGTCAAAAGTCCAAAGTCAAAGTCGGGGTGGTGGGGAAATACTTCATGTCGGGAGATTATGTTTTGTCCGATGTTTATATTTCTGTCATTGAAGCGATCAAACACGCTGGCGTGGCAGCAGGAGTGAAGCCAGAACTGATCTGGATCGATTCAGCTGATTTCGAGACACCGCGCGCATCGATGAAAGTCTTGGATTCGGTTGACGCTATTATTGTTCCTGGAGGATTCGGTAGTCGTGGTATCAAAGGTGTGCTCAAAGCGATCGAATACGCTCGCGTCAAGAAAATACCTTATCTCGGCTTATGCTACGGCATGCAGCTGGCTACCATTGAGTTTGCTCGTAACGTCGCTGGTATCGCTGCGGCTGATACCGTAGAGATTGACCCCAAGACCAAAGAGGCGGTTATTCATGTCAACGAGCAACAAGCCAAAAATATGGCCGACAAAAATTTCGGCAACTCTATGCGTCTTGGCGGCTTTGCTTGTGTCTTGAAAGAAGTTAGTTTAGCTCGTAAGCTCTACGGTCAACGACGAATTGTGGAGCGTCACCGTCACCGTTATGAATTTAATAATCATTATTTGAAACCGTTAGCCAAAGCAGGACTGATATTCTCTGGTATTTGCCCTGACAATGATTTGGTTGAAGTGATTGAACTTCCGACATCGGTGCATCCCTATTTCATCGCCACACAATTCCATCCTGAATTACAATCACGACCGCTGCGTCCGCATCCTTTGTTCGTCGGGTTATTACAAGCAGCTAAGAAAGGTGTAAAGAAGTAATCTCCAGTCAGTAGTCTGATAAAAGATTTTTCTTTCGTTCAGTTGGTACAATATAGACACCCCACGTCGCTAAGCAACGAGGGGTGTATTCTTCAGTCTTCCACAAGATCTGTTGTCTCGATCTGGAAACTGAGTTCATCGAGGATCAGAAGTTGTTCCGCCAGCTCCTTCATGTGTGTAGTGAAGTGATGGCGGGTGAAGTCATCCAATGAGCCGTGAGTTTTGACGAACATACTGGCTTCGGCACGAACTAGATAACCAATCATAGACAGTCTATTCTTTTCCAATCGCTCACGTTCAGCATGTAATCTCAGATCATACCAACCATTATTGTAGACACGACCGGCCTCTTCCCATTGGATCTTTTTGAAGGCTCCCAATGGGTAGAAGGGTTTAAGCTTGGCAAAGATCACTGCTGCTTTGGGACTGAGGGTTTCGACGTCTCTGGCCATGGGTACCTCCTTGAGAAGGATGTAGGTGATAAGGGACAGTGAGTTGAGTCATTTAAACACAGGCTCTATGTCTGGTCAATTGAATTGACAAAGCCCGTGAAACATATTACTTTATCTTGGTATTTATTATCAGGGAGATAGTTAATTTATTCGGGGATCGTCTAATGGTAGGACAGTGGCCTTTGAAGCCATCAATCATGGTTCGAATCCATGTCCCCGAGCCACGAAGACAAATTTGGAGTTAAAGCTCTATTTTTTGTTGGCTGGGACAGCGTTTTCTCTGGTTCTAACCGAGCGCAATCAGCCCTTATCGCTTCAGCCTTCTCACTAATGATGAGTAGCGGTTTTTCCAAGGTAATTGTTAGTTTCTTGTTGAATAGTAGTTGGTGCGAACCAAGTGAGGTTAAAATCATACGTTTTTGATCTATATCGCCATTTTGAAACCGCGATTTAGCGTAGCAAGCTAAATTGAAAGTCTTTTCAGATAACTCCAGCCATTTAGAAGCACGATCCTCAGTATCTCGTAGTCTTTCGTCCATGCTATTCAAATCTTTCAGGAGTAATTGCTTCTGCTTTAGATATTCTTCATCGTTAATCAGGTTTCTAAACCGCATTTTGGTAAGTAGTCTAAATCTGCCTGTGTCTTATTTCTCGTATTTTGTTGATTTGTGTAGATGGTTGACCTATCGTTGATTTCTCGATCGTTAAGTTTGTTAAGCCATTTAATAGCCCAGTCCTTGAATTCTTCAGGGATTGTTATTGATTCTAAATATGTCTCAATCTGCTTTTCAAGTTCTGCCGAATCTACACATCCTTGGGTACAGTTAGGATTCAGCCGTTTAGTACAATGATAATAAGTGTAAAGTTTTACCTCCCCAGACTTTAATACTTTTCTTTTTATCTCGGCTGTTATGCTACAACCGCATTCGCCACATTCCATGATTCCAGTAAACGGAAACTTATGCTTTTGTGGTCGTGGTTTTCCTTTTCTTCCAAGGATCAATTGGACACGATCAAATTCCTCCATGGTAATCATTGGTGTGTGAGAGGCATTATAAATTTCACCATTAAATCTTAAAAGGCCACAATAGAAAGGATTGGTGAGCATTTTATGTACGGTACTTAATGCCATGAAGTTTCCTCCAACCTTTCTTTTTTGTGGACTACGGAAGCCCCGTTGTTGAGCTAATTCCTGCAAAGTTCGTATAGTATGATTACCCTTTAGAAATTCATTAAAAAGCATTCTAATCATTTGAAAACGATCAGGGTCGGGAACGATTTTATTTTCGCCGCTTTCACGATCCTTTTGATTCATATACCCCAAGGGTGCGACACCTGGGAGTTGACCCTTTTCAATTTTTTTTCGTATACCTCGTTTAACATTGGAGCTAAGATCAATACTATACTGATTCGCCATACTAAACTCGAACGCAGCCATCATGACAATATCATCTGATTTGTATTCACGATCATTTGTTACTATATGTTTAATAGTGGAATTCTGTAAGCAGTGCATTATTATTCCGCCGTCAACCATATTTCTGGCCAATCGATCAATTTTCCAACAAATTATTCCATTAGCTTCACCAGATTGGATTTTTTGCATCATTAAGTTAAAGGTCGGTCTGCCAGGCTGCAATGCCGACATTGATTCTGTGAAAATACTCACGACGTTTAAATTTCTTTCAGAGGCTATCGCTTTTAATTCATCAATCTGGGATTCAATAGATAAAACCTGTCTGTCATCAGCTTCAGATGATTTTCGAGCATACAGAAAGTATCTAACTCTTTCTTGATCCTTCATGGAAGATTTTAGTGTCCGCTATTTATAGATCTCCAGTGACCCAGAGAAAGATGTGACTTCTCCAACCTTTTCATTTGAATACGAATCACGAACTTCAAAGTGTCTATACCCAGTGATCTCTTTTTTAAGCATGGCCGCTTTGGCTAGAAAATCTTTTTTAAATCCGACCGTTTGTGTGTACCAGGCTGGTCCAGCATAGACAACAGCAGCTGAATCAGAAAACTCAAATGAGGTTATCAATTTTCCTGTCTTTGCAAGATTCATTAGCTCATCAAGCTCTTTTTGTGACTCTTCTTTAGATTTTAAGGAGGTGGCGGGCTGGGGAGCCTCTGTGGCCGCTTGGGGCGCCTCTGTAGAGCCTTTTGGCAGCTCCATAGCCACTTTACCGAGCCCGTAGAAAAACATCAGCAGGAGAGCAATTATCCACCATTTCTTGTACCAGGGCTTCTTAAGTTTATTGTCTTGGTTCATATCTTTTTCCTTTCGGTGGGTACTAAAAGGCCCCCACCAGTTTTAACGATATTGCTATCGTTCCGCACGCTAATGCAAGGCCTGATGAGGGCTTCTGAATGCATTAGCGTGCGATTATTTAATTGTGCCTATATATTAGCATTTTTACCTACTAAATCAATCTATTATATTTGGTGAATCTATATCTCCGATACCCGCCTAAATCTTTGGGGATCTATGGTTTTTTATGGACCATTATGGCCAGGCCGTTCAAGCCAATCTTTACATTTTCTACAATGATTTATCATTTTATCGAGGTATCCGGCCTTAGTTTTACAGTCCTTATTGGTTCCCAAATATATCAATTGTTTTGGATCAATTCTGACCTGGGATTTATAGCGGGTCTTTCTCCTTTTCATATGGATTTTAGATATCTCATAAGTCGACTTAACGGCTCCCTCCGCTAGGCCCATGCCCGAATAACCATCCTCTTTACTTCCGGTTCCCACAGAGAGAAGAAATCCTTTAAAAGAAGAGAGAAACTAGTTATTATTCGGTATATGGTCTCAGCGTTCTTCGCCGTCTAAAATAGAGAGAACTCCCAACTTTAGACGAGGAAGAAATTTCTATTGATTTATAAACTATTTTGAATAATTCAAAGAGTTGTATTGCCTTAGCCTGGGCCTCTTCTGAGCCTATTTTTTGCCCAAATTTGAGCTCGTAAAGCTCTTGGTACTCTTTTATGGCTTCTGCTGGTAACATGGCTTAAAATTTAAGAATGCTGACCCGTGGGAGGGAAATCAGCATTCCTAAAGGTCCCACGGAGAAAGACAAAAGGACCCAGCTGCTAGCCAACACTAAAGTTGACTTTCAACTGGGTCCTTTCAAGCCCTTACAGGCTATTTCTAACACCCAAACTAATTTGTTACAGGTATTGTAAGCTCTACATCTTTTACTGTCAAATCAGGCGTCCATTTACTCCCATTTGCACCCCAGCGAATCCCTATAACTCCACTCCCATTAGGATCTGGAACATTTCTTTCTGGAGGAGGTAAGAAGAAGTCCTGATTACAAAAATAGCATCGGTATACCTTACCGTCTTTCTGAGTTAAGTACTGAAAAACAGCACCTTTATTTTTTCTGGCTAAATACTTTCCACATTGAGGGTTTGGGCATTTTACCCTTCTTTTACCGTCTTCATAAAATATGGGAGTTTGCTTATCCATGGCTTGATTATTCAGCGCTCTCTTGATTATCTACTAAATCATCTAGCATCTTATATATAGCAAGTAACTCACTCTCGTGCAGGTTTAGTGCTTTTATAGCCTGTCTATTTGATCTCCAATAATCAAGGAGTAAGTCCTTACTTAATACTTTCGTAAACCCTTCAATTTTTGGAGCATAACGTTTTCGGTCCTCTGAGGCGGCACTAACGTAATTTAATAAGAGGTAATCAAGGAAATGATTATAATTTTGAGGTTTCAATGCGGGATTAAAACACACTCCAAAAAGATAGTCATTAAATTCCTTATGTATTCCTTTTTTATCCCCAATACCTTCTTCATCGTAAAACCCACAACCTACACCTGAGCTCACAAAATCATTACCAAGTTGATAGCAGATGAAAGATTTAAGTCTCATTTTCAAAGCACTTACTTTCTTTTCAATATCATCGGAACTAATCTTTCCTTCCATTTTAAGCTTTTGTAAAAAGTCGAAGTACTTGCCAGTGAAATCATTCAAGGTTACCTGGTCGATAACATCGAATATATTTTTCGTTGAGGTAATGTATTCCGCCTTAAATTTTGCAAAGATTTTCTGAGATAACTCTCTCATCTCTTCGATGGCAATTTTAACTGTAGAGCCTTCGGTTGGAGCATTTAAGTTCCCGTGTTTTGCAATGGCTCTCGTGACGTTGAAGATGTCACCTCCACGATCTGCACTGCAATGTAAACGGAACGCTAATAGATCATATAGACCCAAAACCCCTCTATTAGGGTCACCAAGAGTATTTAATACTCCTTTTCTGGCATGACGTCCCTCACCAAAAATCCATTCGGCTATCTCTTTTATATTTTCTTCGGTATTTGCGCCCTTTTCTCCATCAGGATCTGACCAACCAGCTACGTCGAGTAGTTTGATGATAAAATAATCTAGGTCGTCTCGCAGACCAAGTCCATATTCTTCATATCTAAACAAGGAGTAATCGGAGATATGGTCCAATAAGTATGAGATTAAATTTGAGGAAATTGTGCTATCAAGTTCATATGCTGTATTAACAATTACGCGCCAAAGTTTTTCGTGGTTGTTCTCACTGGTTAAAAATGAAAAAGCTTCGTCTTCAAGAACAATGTCAATTGACTCTCCATTATTTATTCTATTTCGACAATTTAAATAAAACGTATGCTGGCTACTTTTCTCTGGTTTCGAAAGACTAACAATAAGCTTTAGGTAGCCTTCTAAATTACGGCCGCCAGTCCATAAGGTATTACCGTTAAAACAGGCAAGCGTGCTTTTCTCAAGCTCGGAGACAGAGTCTATATCGCGACTTTCAGTCAATCTCTGCTCGACACGAAAAACTTTATTAACAAGAAATCGCTGTTGTACAGACAAGTTTTTTAAGTAGGCTGTATAGAGCGTAGAGTTCATGTAATCGTTCTTATCCTTTCTTCCTTGCGATTCCTTGTTTTTAGGATATCCTTTGTCATAAGGTATTACCGCTGAAAAGAATCCTCGTTTACCGGCTGTTTCTGTAGCATAAATTTTTCTAAAAATATCTGGGTAGTTGATGTAAATAAGAAGAAGGTGAATAAGGTCCAATTTATTAAAATCACTGTTTTCGAAATCAGTTTTTTCAATTTCGAAAAGCATAGTGGCATTTATTAGTCTTTTAAGCTTCCTAATATCGCCGACGAATGGTTGGTAAAGATGGAAATCCTGGCCTGAAAAAATATCTTTCAGCGCATCGATGGAAAGTTTAACTCTATCGATTGTATAGGGATCGATTAGCGGATTTTTCCTTAAAGCGCGGTCAAAGTTATCAGTAACATACTGCTTAAGCTTATCGCTATCTAAAAGCAAACTATATTTTATGTTTACAAATTTTTCTAAAAACTCTTTTACTTTTTCAAAATCCTTATTTCCCTTCATTGTGTCGGTCATATTGCCGGTGTCATAACACAACACGTACGATATATTTGGCAACGCAAAACTTTTTTTAATAGAAAAAAGCACGTTCTTAACTTCAGAGAAGCTAAGTCGATCCAGATCATCAATTACTACAATAATCTTTTTATCAAAATTTGATAAAAATTCCTCAATCCGTTTCAGGATCTCGTCAATACTTTTTCTTGGCCGTGGGAGCTCCAACTCAATTCCAAAAAAAGACACCTTAGTTTTTTTCAACATCTCTCTTGAGAAATCTGAAATAAGCGGTTGTATCTCCGGAGAAAAACTGTTTTTTCTAATCGTCGTTACGAGACCATCAACGAATTTTTGCATCAGATTGCTTTTGTCAGTAAATTGTAGAGGGTTGAATTTATAAATCACAATTTTATTCTTGTACTCTGGTTTTCTCCAATGCTCAATACAAAAATTTACAAAGGTTGATTTACCTGTACCCCACGGAGAATCTATACCAAAAACCAAACTATCCTGAGCTCCCATGTTATACACCCTTTCAGCAAATACTGCAGCATTATCAGCATGATCCAATAAATCATCTTCAATAAACATGCCTTCTTGATCGCTAATAAAGAATGATGCCGATTTATTTTTTCTCTGCAACCTTGAGTGAGCCTCCCTTATCAGAGCCAAAATCAATATAACATAAGGAGATGCTGCTAATAGAAAGAGTTGAAGTAAATTTAATCCACTAAGAAATTGGTAATAGATCCCGTGTAAAGGGCCAGCATATGAGTACGAAATTGCAAATCCAAATATAATCGCGAGGAGTAAATCAAATCTCAGGCTCTTTGTTATTAACCATAGTTCATCAAAAAGATTTCTTATATAAAAATAGTAAATTAGTAAAATAAACAAGGCCGCCAACACCCAGGCGGTTTTATCTGTTTCGACTGTAGAGATCCAACTTTTACTTAACTCGAAGCCAATGATGTTGCCTATGGTCCAAGATTCGCTGAATAAAAAACCGTAAAGAATCACTTTTAGTAGCGATTGGAATGTAATAGTAAGAATGCTAGATTCTTTAGTAAACATATTGTTTAAACACTTTAGAGTACCAAATTCGTGATTATCTGTCAATCTCCAATGTTTGTTCTTACTAGATTCCATAAGTAGGCAGACTCACTTGACATAGGATTGGCTAGGTGTAACCTTGAACGCTAGTGTCATAATAAATACCAGAAAGTAATAGTTGTCATTAAAACAAATGCGATTCCTGGAAGCTATCTTGAATATAGTAGTCGGAGTAGGGTTTGTTATTATTTGGCCTTTCTCAAAAATCATAAAGATTTTCAGAAGGTTAGGTAAAGATGTGGCTAATAATACCTATCGCCGGCTCATCAACATAATTGGAGCTATAGTTACTCTAATCATCATTGGCCTTATTTTTAGTTATTTTAATATACCGGTGCGATTACCGCAGTTCTAACATCCTCCACGATAGAAGGTCAGGTTACCGCCGAAGCGGTTTTTTAAATTAAAAACGGAGACACTTACGTGTCTCCGTTGATTGAGTTTTGCGGCTCGAGTTGCTGCTTATTAAACCTAGCTGCGTCGAGGATCTTCCTTTAGCCAGGCTTTAATCGCAACGTTTGGTACCTTGCTCTTCCGTAGAGCACTCGCGAAGCTGCCAAACCTACGGACATACACCTCCTTTATATGTAGACCGTTGGTATAGTTGCAGTCGCGATCACCGGGGATTTTTCGATTGCTTTGCCAGTATCTCCGCAGATCTGATAAAAGTTCTTTATCCGATCTGAGGTGGGCTGGCTTTAGTTGCCTACCTCCCTTCCGAAGTCGCATTCTGGCGGACTTCTGTGCTTCAGACAGATATTTACTCGGTACCTTCGCTAACAGCAGAGCCTTGTTCAATCCACCAAAGCGATTGTACCGAGAAACAGCAGGCATCTCGTTCTCCACAGTCATATCAGCTGGCAGCGGAGCCCGATTGAACTTCGTGGAAAAAAGACGCAATTTTTCCAAAAGTTCATCGTCAGAGAGACTTCCGTAATAGCCACCATGTTGTCCCTCTAAGGGAATACCTGCTAACAAGAATGCTTTGGTAATACTGCCAAAGCGTTTACGATAAATATACACGCTTGGCATTCCCTTTTTGTCCAGTAGGTCCTTTTTGGCGTCGGGTCTCCTCTTGTTTTTCCTATAGAACACCTTCAGCTGTTTTAGCAGCTCCTTATCTGAGAGGTGAGTCTTGTGTAAAGTCGCCCGTATTCCTGCATTACGCAAAACTTCTGCGATGCTACTCGTCTTAAAAAAGCTTCCGAACCTGGAGAAAGGTAGCAGATCGTTCTGCTTACGGAGAGCTGGCTGAAAGTCACGTACGTGTGGAACTCGGCGGTTCTTCTTAAGAAACGCGCGCAGGTTCGCAATCAGCTTCCGTTCCTCTTCAGAGTGGGAGAGCTTGGTGAGCTTCCCTGCTTGCGTTGAGTTCAGTAGTCTTATTCCGCCAACTAACTTTAACGCCGACAGAAAGCTACCAAAAACATCTTCGTAAATACCCATGGGCGGCAAGCCTTTATTCCAGCCGAAGTCCCTATGAACGGGCGCCCGCTTATGAGTATCTATGAAGCTCTTCAGTCTCTTTAGGAGCTCCTTTCTTTTCATCTTGCCGTGTATCTTGCCCCTTTGAGGACCAGTAAATGCCTCCGGAGGTATACCTGCTCTTGAGTAGGCGTCTGCAGCGCCCTGGAAATACCTTTCATAGTACTCCCAGCTTGGAAGCCCGTTTGCCCATTTAAATTCTCTATGCTGCGGAGCTCTGCCATGGCGCTCATAGAAGTGACGCAGATACTGGAGTAGTTGTTCGGGAGTTATGCCTACACGGAGCCTTTCAAGTAGATTAGCCACACTTTCGGCTCTCTCCTCGAAAGTTACATTGCCCCAGTCAACGTGAAATTCGTGCCGAACGCCTCCTCTCTTATGTGAGGTAGTTGAACGGAGTTCTTCTCGAAGTTGACGGAGGAACATCAGGCGTTCAGCATTGGCGACGAAGTCCAATACCAGAACGCGCGACTTCCCCTTGAAAATTCGAAGTCCTCTCCCGAGTTGCTGAAGAAAAACGGTTCGTGACTGGGTTGATCGCAGAAAGACGATGACATTCGCTTGTGGAATGTCAACTCCTTCATTGAACTGATCAACAGTGATCACGATCCTGGAGAGACCGGAACGCGCGAAGTCCAAACGACGACGACGTTCACCTTGAGTGATCCCGGAGTGAATGGCGATTGACCCAGGTAGCAGTTGTTCCAGCTGGTCAGCATGCTTGATGCTGGCAGTGAAGACAATTACTCGAGGATCGGGCACCTCTTTCACCCGCTTCATTACAGTTCTGACGATTTCTGAATCTCGTTTCTTCGCGAAGAAGATTCGATTCAGTCCCCGTAGACTGATTCGGTGAGGCGGAATATCCAGCTTTTCCTTCGTGACAATCTCGTCAGCGAGAATACGGTAGTCCACAGGCGTAAGTAGCCCTTGGCTCAACGCTTCCTCGAGGTCAAGACGAAAAACTTCCTGACCGAAAATGTCACGAATGTCCTGCATGTCCATACGATCAGGCGTTGCCGTCATGCCGAGAAGAAATTTCGGTTTGAAGTAAGTGATCACTTCTCGATACGTCGGCGCATGTCCATGGTGAGACTCGTCTACAATGATGTATTCAAAGTAGCCGGGTCCATAAGTCCTCTTCTTTCTTTTCTTCTTTCCTGTGGTCAGTTCCTCCCGCATACTTTGAAAGGTAGCGAAAGTCACCTGTTGCCGTAAGTTTTTTTCGAAGGCGTGGATCTGACCATAGCTCAGTGAATCGCCAAACAGGTTACGAAAGGCGACTTCAGCCTGATCAAGGAGATCCTTCTGATGAGCCAGAAACAAAACCCGTCCATCAGCGAATGAACGTCGGAAAGCCCGAAGTGCAAAAGCTGAGGTGAAGGTCTTTCCGAGCCCTGAGGCCATAACGAAGAGTGCTTTTCTTTCTCCGTTACGACGAGCACGTTCGATAGCCCTGACGCATTGAGTCTGATGCTTCCAAGGTGAAATTCTCACCTTTTTTTCGGTCCGAGCACTCACAGTCTACCTCCTGTTGGTACTGTTCGAATATGAGGGCAACCGAGGAGCATTTGTCCATCGGTTGTTAATGAACCTGCATCTCATCGACGTTTCGAAGAGAATTAGATAATATACAATTATTTAGAGATAATGTCAATAATACGTTAGACTACTCAGACCGACGGCACTAAGAACGAGTTTCTAACATCCTCCACAATAGAGAGCCAAGGTCTGAAAGGGCTGTTTTTTTATTCTAGCCTCACTGCATATGAGTTGTGCTATAATGATTTGACCCTATTAATAGACTATTAAGTAATTATGAAGATTCAACGAATTCAAGG
>CAZPQR010000010.1:0-2619 GCA_964588865.1 uncultured Gammaproteobacteria bacterium | reverse complement strand
AATATTATCAACGGCGGTAAGCATGCTGCTGGCTCGACTGATATTCAGGAGTTCATGATCATGCCCGTCGGCGCTGCGACCATCCGTCAAGCTATCCAGATGTCGGCTGAGATTTTCCACGCTTTGGGTAAATTGTTAGCGCAGAAAGGCTACGCCACTACTGTCGGTGATGAAGGTGGTTATGCACCAGCTGTTCGTCAAGGTAATTCTGAAGCGTTGTCACTTATCAGTGAAGCAGTGACCATGGCCGGATATCGTGCTGGTGAGGATGTGGTTTATGCACTCGATGTGGCAGCCACTGAACTGTATCAAGACGGCTCGTATGTATTGGCTACGGAGAAGACCCAGAAGTCAGCCGAAGAAATGATTGCTTTCTACCAACAGCTAACGACCAATTATCCAGTCTATTCGATCGAAGATGGTTTGGCTGAAGATGATTGGGCCAATTGGACCAAGCTGACAGCTAGTATCGGCGATAGCAAGCAGATTGTCGGTGATGATTTGTTGGTAACCAATGTTCGTTTTTTGAAGCGAGGAATAGAGGAGAAGGCTGCCAACGCTATCTTGGTTAAGGTCAATCAGATTGGTACGTTATCAGAAACTATCGACGCCGTTATGATGGCTCAAGCCGCTGGCTGGAAAGCAGTCATCTCACATCGTTCCGGTGAAACCGAAGATACTTCTATCGCACACATTGCTGTTGGACTAGGTTGCGGTCAGATCAAAGCCGGCTCCATGTCTCGTACAGACCGTGTGGCGAAATATAATGAGTTATTGCGCATCGAAGAGCTTCTGGGAGACCAGGCTGTTTTCGCTGGACGTCAAGCCATCACCAAAGGACTTTAATCTATGGCCAAACTATTTCTAGTCCGACACGGCAAATCAACTTGGAATGACCTCGGGTTATGGACAGGACATACTGATGTTGATCTCTCACCCGAAGGAGAGGAGGAGGCGCGTCGTGCTGGTCAGGCTATGCGTCAGGAGACTATTCATCGTGCTTTCGTCTCACCGTTGAAACGTACCAGACAAACCTTGCAACATATTCAGCAGGTTTTGGATCTGGCGGAGCTGGATATCCAAGAACATCCCGCTATTATTGAACGGCACTACGGTGTGCATACAGGAAAAAATAAATGGCAAGTCAAAGAGGAGATTGGCGAGGAAGCTTTCCAGAGTATTCGTCGTGGCTGGGATACACCGATTCCTGAAGGTGAGACTTTGAAAGATGTCTACGACCGAGTCAAACCGTATTACGAGGAGCAGATCAAGCCCGAGTTAACCCAAGCCAAAAATATTCTTATCGTAGCTCATGGCAATTCACTGCGCGCCTTAGTCAAACACTTAGAAGATCTGACGGAAGAAGAGATTGTCGGAGTGGAGATTGGTACGGGTGAGGTGCATTGCTATAGTTTGGACGGGAAAGGGAAGGTGGTTGAGAAGGAAGTCTTAAGTATATAATAAAATCAATTTTAAAATACTCACCATTTACGGTGAGTATTTTTTTAAAACAGTTATATTACACACCTTCGTAGGTATCAGTATAATTTTGGTATTATCGCTCGCCGCTCAGGCATTACTTTTGTGACCAAAAGTAATCAAAAGTCTTGGGGTCACATAGACTCGCTTCGGTCTATTCATGATCATCCCTCTTTTCTTGGGCTCAAACAAGTATGCGACCCCAAACCCCAGAGAGTGATTTTTTAATTTTAATCGCTCTATCACTAGAGGACTTCGTAAGTAACACGATAAAACTCCAAAAATTAAATGTTTTATCTTAAAAAGATATTAGCGATGTGGACAGCCCGCCCAGCAACAGGGTCGACGCATGCCACCTTTCATCTTGGATAAGGCTTTGGTGATGCGGATATTTCTCGTCTCGGCTAATTTGCCAGAAGTAACCCAACATATCCACTCGTTACGTGCTAGTGGTGTGATATCGTCCCATAGAGCTTGGACAGTAGGGACAGAAGCGATGGCTTGCTTCAGATCAGCAGGGAGCTGGTGCGGTATTTTGGTAGTTGATCCTTTTTCCATTAGCTCATTCTAGCAAAAAGTGACTTATTGTGAAACTTAGCGATAGAATTGTGCCTCAGCAGCATCTTTGCTACTATAGAGGCATTATTATTGGCTTATTGTCTATGAATCAACTAACTCCCGAGGAGAAACACGTTATTATCGACAAAGGCACTGAAGCGCCATTTGTAGGCGAATATGTGAACACCATGGACACCGGCGTCTATGTTTGTCGTCAGTGTGATACACCTTTGTATACTTCAGACTCCAAATTCCGCTCTGACTGCGGTTGGCCGAGCTTCGATCAAGAGATAGAGGGTGCTGTCATCCGCACGCCTGATGCTGACGGGAGTCGCACCGAGATTACCTGTGCACATTGTGGCGGACATCTGGGACACGTCTTCACGGGCGAACATCTGACGGACAAGAACACACGTCACTGCGTCAATTCATTATCACTCAAATTTATTCCTGGTAACTAATATGATCAAACAAGCAGTACTAGCAGGCGGTTGTTTCTGGGGTATGCAGGATCTGATCCGTAAGCAACCCGGAGTTATAGCCACACGTGTCGGCTATACCGGTGGTTCGGTAGATAATCCG
>CAZPQR010000009.1:15678-16755 GCA_964588865.1 uncultured Gammaproteobacteria bacterium | reverse complement strand
CACGACCGACTCATTATCCCGAGGATATTATCGAGCTGGCACGGAAACTCTTCGATGCTATGTTTGTTGCTGGTACGCGCTATCGTCTGACTGGCGTTGTCTTGGGAGAATTATTATCCGGAGTCAGTGTGCAGACGAGCTTATTCGAGCCGCCAGTGCGACTGGATCGGATGAAGAAGCTCTATAGTGCTATCGATCACCTAGCGGAGAAATACGGCAAACATTCTGTCTACTTAGCAGCAGGGCATAAGGCTTATACTACCAAGACGCATCAAGGAGGTCGGGGAGGCGAATCCGAGCGTCAGCAGCAGAGATTGAAAGGCGAGACCAAACGCCAACATCTCAACCTACCAATGTTGTCGTATAAGCTGGAATAAATTGATAAAAGAAAGCCGCTCATCACGCAAGGCGTGTGAGCGGCTAGTTTGTGGCGTAGGACGGATGTCCTAGGCGAAGCGGGCGGTCATTCGGGGCTGGTGAAACTCGACCCTGATCTGCTCCGCCGAATTCGTGTCGCCGGTTTTCATGCCGACCCACCCACGCCCCTTCCCGTACCAGTACAGTTCCTGGTAGCGGCGGTGCGTGCAGATGATGATGAGGGCGTCGCCATCGAAGTCGATGAACGAAACCTTAGCGACACCGCTGCAGCCGGCAATCTGGACGAGCGAATTCATCGCTTCTCCCAGACTACCTGAGTTCGAGAGGCCGGCTTCCTGCAGAAGTACCGGCATTTTGGCGTTTACTATCAGTACAGCATTCATGGGTTCTCCTTTGGCGAGGATCTTGGTTAGCTAGCGCAGATCTTGCGCTAGCGGTTGGTGGCGTACAAGAAGTTGGTAACCACCTGCTTGCACTGGTGATAGTGTGGCGCCACGATGGCACCGAGTAGGATGATGCACAGGATCATGGTCAGGATCTCACGGAAGATCATGCGAAGCTCTTTCATGGCAGATTCCTTTCTGCTGATGAATAGCTTGATCGAATGGTAAAGAGCGAACCGATTGGAACTTTTTAACCGTAGTTACAAAGCTCGAATTGGTCCCCGAAGCTATGCGAGCATAGCTTCGGGGTAGTGCG
>CAZPQR010000009.1:8827-15578 GCA_964588865.1 uncultured Gammaproteobacteria bacterium | reverse complement strand
CACTATTATGGAGCTCATCCTATCAGCCAAAGGCCGACGAGGTCAGCGGCTTAACGGCTTCGTTAGAAGACGTAGCCAATGATGCGAAATGAAGGTAACAACGAGTGTAAACCAGTTATTACCCAACACCTAGATCATAGTGGGCTCCATGATAGTGGTCAGAAATGTAAGCTTTCTGGGCTTAGCACGGCTGATTTGATGTAAGGTACTGGCTAATTTGAGCTAACTTTAGCCTTAATATTGTATTATAGCATGAAGATATTTATTTGTCAATGGTTATTAGTTATTAGGGAAGAGGGCCTGTCTTACCCCAATAACTAATAACAAATAACTATTAACTTTCATCTTCTTCTGCGCTACTATAGCCTTGAGTGCCCAAAAATTATTAACTTGACAAAAATAGCTATCTTTAGTAAGGTAATCGGTCACAAAACAGATGTTAAATAGCAACAAAAAAGCAGTAATCTTTGGAATGATCATCAGCTTCTTATGTATAGGTGCTAGTGATCAACCGGCTCGGGCTGAAGGCAACCCTTTGCACATTACCAAAACGGCTGTCAGTAGCTTCGCCAATCCTGACACTTCTATCGATTACACCATCACGGTTACCAACCAAAGCGCCAATTCCTTGAGTAATCTAGTAGTGGCGGAAGCTTGGCCAGTAGAATTTACACTCAATGGCCAGAACGGCGGCTTCGTTACGTGGACAATTGATACCCTGACTCCAGGAGCTTCTAGTACCAATGTGGTCAAAGTGCTGATCCCCAAATCAATTCCAGCCGGATCCTATGTCTCACGTACCACAGTCATTAGCCAGACACCGCCAGTACAGGAAGTACGCCAAGATACCTTGGAGATTCGTCCAGTCACAGTCTTGAGCTCTCATTTACCTGCTACCGGTGGCAATCCTATCGGTATCATCGCGCTACTGCTAATTCTCAACTGTTCACTCATCGCTAGTTATAATTTAAATCGTTATTTCACCTCTCATGCGACAAATCGTCAATAAAACTTTGTATACCATTTCCGTCGTGTCAACAGCACTTTTGTTGTTGGCTTTTATTTTGAGCTATCAGAATGCTTTGGCCGAAGATAGCGATCAGATTCAAACCCTGATCGATCAGCACTCAATGCCGACAGAGGTAGCTCAAGTTATCCGTCCTGCTACGACTGGTGAATTACAGGCGGCTACGGTTAAACCAGCGGTTACTAACAAAGTAACCACAACCAATCGTCTCGTAGTACCGAAAATGAAAGTTGACGGTGCCATCCTAGAAGGCAAAACCACCAAGACGCTCAATCAAGGTCTATGGCATATTCCTGGTACTTCTACACCAGACAAAGGTGGTAATATGGTCGTCGCTGCTCATCGCTGGATGTTATTACCTCAGAGCGGTAAATCTTTCTACGATATCGAGAAGGTCAAAGAGGGCGATGAGATCTCGCTTACGTGGAATGGCAAAGATTACAAATATAAAGTTGGTAGCACCGAATACGTCAAACCAACGGATGTCCACATTTTGCAAAATACTTCCAATACCCAATTAACCTTATTTAGCTGCGCACCATTATTCTCTACCAAATACCGCTACGTGGTGCACGCTCAATTATTGGAAACTTAATTTATTTATTTTTAGTTAGTTTGTCGCGAGGAGGGTCGTGACCATTACATATGATATTAAACAGTATGAACCAATCCAAAGTAGTCAAGGTAATCGTGGTTGTTCTGACCCTTTTCACCTTGCTGGCTCCGGCTATCGACCCTTCACGGGGTTTGATCGCGCGCGCCGAGCAGACAGATATCGTTGAGACTATTCAACCGACATCTGATAGCAATCCAGTCGTCACCACCACAGAAGCTCCTGCTCCTGTAGTTGTGGAGCCGACACCAGTCGTTGACGTTGTGCCTCCAGTCAAGGCTACAGAAACCTCAGTAGCGACTCCATTACCCGCGCAATGTGGTGATGGCGTCAAGAATCTCTCTTCCGAGCAATGCGACGGCAATGATTTCGGTAGTTTGAGCTGCGGCTCGCTCGGTTTCACCGGTGGATCTCTGCACTGTAATAATTTCTGTCAGATCTCTTCGGTTCAATGCACAGGCTCGCAATATTCCTGTCAGCAACCGGCTGGATCTGGCTGGTGGGGTGAATACTTCGATTACAAGAGTTATGACCCAGCGGGCGAGATGCAGGTACGTGATTATCGTTCAATCGCTAGCCCGTCAGATGTCACGTGGTATCAGGACAAATATAAGGTCATGATGCGAGTTGATGCTAACCTTGATTTCCAACCAGAGCACGCTTGGTTCCCAGTAGATGATCTCGGTATTCATGAATTTGGTAATTTGTACGGCGACCATAACTATCATTTTGGTGCTCATTGGCGTGCTACTGTCACCGCCCCACAAACAGGTGATTATCGTTATTACCTTGGTTCTGACGATGATGCTTGGGTGTTGGTCAACGGTACGGTAGTAGTCAATAACAGCAGCGTGCATGAGACTCGAGTCAAAACCGGTACTATTCATCTGACCGCTGGTGCCAATGCTGTCGAGGTTTACTATGCCGAACGCCACACTCCGGAAGCAACGATGCAATTCCGCTTTTTAGATAATTTAACCATCACTCCTTTGCCAGAGGGTTGTGATCCGATTAGCTCTGCTGGTTCTGTCAGTGGTTTGATCTGGAATGATATCAATGGCGATGGTACGCACCAAGCTGAAGAAGCTGGTCTCGGATCGTTCGCTGTTCAGCTCTATTCTGGTACCACCTTGACCGCTACTACGACTTCAGTTGCTAACGGCGGTTACCAATTTGCTTCCGTTCAACCAGGTACCTATCGCGTCTGTGAATATGTCCCAGCTGGTTGGCATCAGACACATCCTGATATGTCGACTGATAATGGCTGTTATAATGTAACGGTTTATTCTGCTACCAGTGCCGGACCGTATGATTTCGGTGTGCAAGCGCTACCACTTTGTGGCAACAATGAAGTTGATGCTGGTGAAGTCTGCGACCAAGGATCACTTAATGGTCAACCGCTGCATTGTAACGCCACCTGTTCTGGTTATACCGCTTCTGTCTGCGGCAACGGTTTGATCGAGAACGGTAATTATGGCCACGAACAATGTGATGACGCCAATACTACCAATGGCGATGGCTGTTCTGCTACCTGTCAGATCGAACCACAAACCTGTCATTCACCTTTGGATTTCGTCAGTAAACAAGGTCAATTAGGTGCTGATGGCGAATTGAGTTTGTCTGATGCGACTGAATTTACTAAGTTCTATGAAGCGGCTTACGGTGCTACCAGTACTCAACCAACGTTCAACGCCAAAGTCGACGTTCGTAATGACGGCGTGATCAATGCTGGCGATTTGCTCTGCGCTCAACGTTACTATGGTAATGCTGGCCCAGTTTCCTGTCAGCTTGATTGTAATAATCTTTGCCTTAATCCTCTAGATTACAATAAAGATTACTTCATTAACTTAACTGATGGAGTCAGATTTACTGACTATTATATCAATAAGAAAACGACTACAACTCCTGAAGGCAGTGCTACAGCCGCCCATTATTTGGCTGACATCAATGACAATGGCCAAGTAGATTACGGTGATTATCTCTGTGCTCATGATCAGTTAGCTCAATCTAGTTATCAATGTCCGATGCAATGTGCTCCAGTCTGTGGCGATGCTACGATCCAGCGACGCTTAGGCGAGACCTGTGACGATGGTAATAACGTCAATGGCGACGGATGTAGCTCGTTATGTCGTATCGAAAGCAATCAATGTGAAGCTCCCGTGTTACTCGATTATAATGCTGACTACAAATTAACTTTGGATGACGCAGTTGTCTTCACCAATTACTACGTCTCGGATAACCTTTTGGCTGATGCCAATAAGAGTGGTGTCGTCGACTACGGTGATAAGCTCTGCGCCGATCAATACTACGGCGGTAATCTACTCTACACCTGTAGCTTAGCCTGTTCGGACTACACTCCTGTCTGTGGCGACACCCACAAAGACGCCAACGAACAGTGTGACGATGGTAACAAGACTAACGGCGACGGTTGTTCCACCACCTGTCAGATCGAACACAACGGCGGTCCCAGCTGTGGTAACGCTATCGTTGAAACCGGCGAACAATGTGACGAAGGTCAATTAAATGGCCAACCATTACACTGTAATGCCAGCTGTTCTGGCATTACCAACCCTGTTTGTGGTAACACCGTCAAAGAATCAGGCGAACAATGCGATGACGGCAACACCAACAATGGCGACGGTTGTTCCTCTAGCTGTCAGCAAGAGACCACACCTCCGGGTGGTGGTGGAGGCGGAGGTGGCGGCGGAGGATATAGCTCCAGCGTCCGTCTCTATATTGATAAGAAAGTTACTCCTGCTATTGTCGAACCGGGTAGACAAGTTACTTACACCGTTACTATTACCAATATTGGTAATATGATCGGTTCAAATATCAACCTCACTGATACTATGCCAGCAGGATTTACCTTCGCTGACGGTGGTACCAGTACCAAGTCGTGGCATTGGGACACCTTGACCAATGGACAAGCAGTAACGGTCAGTTATCTGGTCAATGTTAATACCAAAGCTGATAGTGGAATCTACATCAACCAGGCCACTGCCAGTGCTACCAATGCGCAATCAGTTTCCATTTCTGCTCCAGTAGAAGTACGTAAGCCAGTAGTTGCCGGTGTAGAAACCGTCAAACCCAAACCTCCAGTACCGGACAAAGTTAAAGTCCTTGGTTTCGAGAAGCTGCCTGATACTTCCGGTAATTTCCAATCAATTATGATGTTTTTAGCACTTGTTTCCGTGTTATCCACAGGTTTGTGGTTCATGCGGACAGCGCAGAAACGTTCTTAATGATACAATAATAAATACCAAGACTTTAATTAGGTTATTATCATAACTATGAAGAAGACTAGTACTATACAGACGTCTGCTCCGGCCGCTTGGTTGAAGCGTATCTCTGTTATCATCGTTGTCTGCAGTCTATTCATCAATATGTCACTGGTTACTCGCGCTATCAATGAAACACCGATAGTAGAAGGAATCACTACAGCTGATGAACAGACTCTTGTGGATGACGCTATCGAACCACAGCCAGCCCTTAGCTTGCCTGTTGGCGATATGTCAGTCGAGCCACCATTGCCTCTGGGTATTCCCGAAGGTCAATGTGTCTCACCTTTGGATTTCAATGACGGTGCCGGCGGACCGTCTGATGGTCAAGTAGGGGAAGGTGACGCTGTTGCTTTCACCAACTACTATCTTGGTTCTTATGCCAAGCACAGCGGCGACGCAGGATTTGATCCTCGTGCTGACGTCAATGATGACGGGGTAGTTAATGGTGCGGATTTTGTCTGTGCCTCCTACTACTATGCCAACAATGACAATAGCTGTCCTATTAACTGTGAGAGACATCAGAATGACTGCCATAATCCTTTGGATTATAACGCAGATTATCTGATCACCTTAGATGACGGTGTCAATTTCACTACCTATTACGAAAATAACAATATTGCTGCTGACTTGAATGGTAATGGTAGCGTTGATTACGGTGATTTACTCTGTTCTTATGATCAGTTAGCGCTCAATACCTATCAATGCCCAGTTCACTGTGCTCCTGTCTGTGGTGACGGTATTGTTCAAAACTATCGTGGAGAGCAGTGCGACAGCGGTAAGAAGGATGGCAATGAAGTTTGCAACGCCTACTGTCATGAGAAGGGTCGTTGTAATGTCGAGGTTGCCGATTATAACCACGATGGTTATGTCACCTTAGCTGATGCAGTTACTTTCACTAGCTATTACGTAGCTGATCCAGCCGACATGCAAGCTGATATTGACGGTAACAATGTTATCGACAATGACGACTATACTTGTATGTTGAACTTTGTTAATGATCCCAGTCAGCAACCAGGTGAAACTGTCAAACCATCTCCTCGTATCACCCCAGAACCAATCAAGCTCCCAGTAGAACCTTCTAATGGCGGTGGCTCATCTTCTGGCAGCTATACTGCTCCAGAGAAGCCCAAAGTTTTGGGTATTGAATTGCCAGTAATCAATTTCGTCGGGCCATTGATTCAACATCTGACAGCTGAAACCCCGGCTACTGCCCAGAAAGTAACCAAGGCCAAGTCTGCTTCAACCAAGAAGATCACGTTGTCAGTTCCAGCCAAGACTGAAGTCGCTGTCTCTAACATTTCTGATCAGGTTAACCCACCAGTGTTGGTGGCTGGTGACTTGCCAGTAACTCCAGAACCAGCTTCTGTTGTCACCCCGACAGCTCCAGCCAAACCATGGTGGATCGTACCGATTAGTTTCTTCTTAGCCTGGTAAGTACTATAGATCAATGAAAAGAAGGGGAGCGTTGACAAAATGCTCCTTTTCTGATATATTAGGATTATAGCCTTTTATGCACAATAAGCCTCATATTTCTGTCTGGAGTATCCTTAAGGGCGAGATACAGTCAGCCCGAGACGTTTGGCGTGACTATCTCATTCCTCATGCTGGCAATGGACACAAACCTCATATCTGGCGACGTCATCATGTCCATCTCTTAGCCGGTCTTTTGTTAGCTTCCAAAGTTGCTCTCGTGGTTATCTTATTTTCTTTCGTGCCTAGAGGTGCTGAATTGTCGCCTCAAGTTGAACAATCAATGGTTGATCTGACCAATCAGTATCGCCAGCAACTACAAGAAACTACCTTACAGCGCAATGCCTATCTGGATAGCGT
>CAZPQR010000009.1:2028-8727 GCA_964588865.1 uncultured Gammaproteobacteria bacterium | reverse complement strand
AAGCCTGTCACCAAACCAGTAGCCAAGCCAACTCCCAAACCTGTTGTTACTCCCGATAAGACGACCAATCCGCCAATCTTAGTGGCTGTTAACCCAGTACCGTCACAGCCTACCGAAGTCAAAGGCATCGAGGCGCAGGTTGAGGAGCCAGCGGTCACGCCTATTGTTATCAAACATGATGGTAGTTGGATTGAGAAGCTGATCACTTATTCTCACGATATTTATTTCCTTATCTTGATCGCTTTCTTGGTCATGGCTTTGATGAATATTTTTATTGCTATTCGTGTACAGCATGGCTCTATCGTCGTAGCTAGCTTCCTGATGATTGCTTTGGCTGGGTATCTCTGGTTGGTCAATTGGCATTCAGCTGAGAGTCTCACCAACGGTATCAGTTTGCTTGGCTTGTCATTATAGATTAGAAATTTAAAAAACAGCTCTCGTGGCTGTTTTTTGGTATTTGAATATTGAAAAATTATATATTGTTTGGCTATTGACTATTGAAAATTGCTCTTATTGGCCGCCAATTGGTGCTATACTATAGTCATGAGGATTTCCTCTTTGGCTATTGATTCATACAAAAGTATTATCAAACCGTTGTCACTGACACTGGATCCGCGGATTAATATTTTTATTGGTCAGAATAATAGTGGTAAGACCAATTTGATGGATGCGATTGATTTCGTTTTTAACCCTAGCAAGTTGCCATCTCGGCTGCATCATCATCGCGCTCGTATCGTAGTACGCTTGGATAAGAATCAGACTATTTCCGCTCATGGTTATGAAGTGCGGGGTGTCACGGCTGATATTTCTCACAAGATCAAACGTTTATCGGCTGATGAGCCGTGGGACTTCGAGGCTATTGGGAGAGATTACCAGCGTCTGTATCAACGTTTTCCACAGGAATATCAAGCGGTTAATGAGGTTTTTGCTAGCTATTTCCCGCATATAGCTGGCGATGATCGCGCTATTGATCTAGATTGGCAAGCTGGTCATGCCTATATTCATGAAGATGATAAGCCTATGGTGCTGGAGCGATTGGGTAGTGGCTTCCAGAAGATTTTCATTATTCTGTTGTATGCTTTTCATCCTGAATATCCCATCATACTCCTTGATGAGCCGGAGACGCATTTGCACCCTGCTTTGATCAAGAAATTAGCCAAGGTATTGGCTACTAAGGCGCGTAATCAAATAATACTGACGACGCATTCTCCGCTTTTCATTCAGACAGCGTGGTTGCCATCGATCAATCGGGTAGTGCGAACATGGAATGAGGGTACTGTCGTCTATCATCTTGACCCACATCATCGAGGATTAGATCCAGCGCGACTGATCCAAGAGTTGAATGCTGATAATTTGGAAATGTTTTTCGCTGACAAAGTATTGATGGTTGAGGGTGCTTCTGATCGATTGCTGATGCGCGGTTTGATCGATCGTTTCTACCGTGGACCGCTGGAGGTCAAAGTTATAGAAGCTCATGGCAAGGGTAATATGGAGTTGTATCGTGATTTGCTGCAAGCTTTCCATATACCGAGCTTAATCATGTTGGATCTGGATGCTTTGGATGCCTGGTTACCGGCTGGTCAGGCACGACATGGATTACAGCATCATCCGGCGCGTCTGGAACAAGCGCTCAGTGAATTGCGTCAGCACCATATCTTCATCCTGTCTAACGGCACGATCGAGCGCAATTATCCCAAACGATATCAGAAAAGTGATCGCAAAACTTTGAACGCAATGCGAGCTGCTGTGCAGATCAGCCCGACTGAGTATCAGTCCAATGAAATGTTGAATATCAGACGGGTGATTGAAGCGCTGTAAATATGCTATACTAGATACACTATGTCTTTGTGGCTTATCGTTGTTTTAGTTTCTTATTTCGTCCTAGCTATCAGTACACTGATCGATAAGTTTTTCTTATCCAAAGTACTTGGTAGTAGTAGTTTCTATGTTTTGTGGGTAAGCATTTTGAGTTTATCCGCTTTTTTGGTTATTCCTTTTCCGAGTTTGATGCGCTGGATGAAAGTACCGGTATCTGATCTATCGTGGATCGGCTGGTATTGGTTCGGTATCGCCTTGATTACGGGAGCAATTTTTACTCTGTCACTGTATTTACTCTATACTGCCCTACAGAAAGGAGAGGCCTCACGTGTCGTACCGCTCGTCGGCGGTGGTATGCCAGTTATTATTTTCTTGGTTTCTTATCTGCTTAATATCGAGACCTTCAATGAGCGCAAGCTAGCGGCCTTCGCTTTCTTATTGGTCGGAAGTATCTTAATTTCTCTGATGCCGAGTAAGAAAAAAATAGTCCAATTGGATGCTGGATTGTGGTGGGCGCTCGGTGCGAGCTTGGCTTTTGCTACTTTTTTCCTCCTCACCAAGTATATGTTCTGGCAGCACAGTTTCATTGATGGTATTGTCTGGCCGCGTGTCGGAACTCTGATAGTTATCATCATTTCCATGTTCTGGAAGCTCAATCGGCAGCACTTGGCTCATCCGTTCAAGCGCATTGATTGGCATCTGCGTTTCGGTCTGGTGGCCAATCAGGGGTTGGCGGCTATCGGTTTCCTCGGTCAGAATTATGCTATCAAATTAGGAGGTAGTTTATCGCTGATCTCAGCCTTGCAGGGTGCGCAGTACGTTTTTATCCTGGTTCTGGCGGCGATTGTCAGCTGGCGGTATCCCAAGTTATTCAAAGAGCAGGTCTCGACCAATATTATTATTCAGAAAGTAATTGCCCTCATTTTGATCGTTATCGGTCTTTATTATAGTGCCATTGTTTGATGAAGTATTCTCGACGTTTAGTACGAGCCGAACATATTGGAGCCGCTATCATTGTCGTGCTGGTGGCGGTCTTTGTTTTTATCAAAATCGATCGTCATTATTTGCAGTTGCAACTGGACAAGGTGCCTACCAATTTCTGGGGTGTGACCTATTCCAAGAAGTATGCTCAGAGTCTGGGATTGGATTGGCAGGCGGCGTATCTGGCCATGCTTGATGAACTGAAGGTCAAGCAGATTCGCTTACCGGTGTATTGGGATGATGTGGCTCCGCGCGCCGGTCAATTTCAATGGAATGATTATGATTGGATGCTGGAAGAAGCAGCCAAACGAGATGTCAAAGTTATTGTCGCTGTTGGTGGTCGTTTGCCGCGTTGGCCAGAATGTCATATTCCGGCCTGGGTGCAAGATCAGACTGCTGATCAGCGGCTAGTAGCGGAATCAGACTATTTGCGAGCGGCCGTTAGTCATTTCCAAGCCGCCCAAAATATTAGCGCTTGGCAAGTTCAGAATGAATACTACGTCACTTGGTTTGGGCATTGTACTGCTGGCGATGAACGCATACTGGATCAACAGGTTGCTTTGGTACGGTCATTGGACCAGCGACCGATCGTACTGACCGATAGTGGTGAATTTAGCTTGTGGCGTCACGTCAGTCGACAGGCTGATATCGTCGGCACAACGATGTATCGGGTAGCATGGAATCCTTATTTACATTATACCTACGCACCCTGGCCTGCTTGGATGTATCGTTTCAAAGCTGCTATCAATGATTTGCCGTCGTCACGGGTAATAGTGGCAGAACTACAAGCCGAACCTTGGCCACCAGAAGCCAAAGATATTCGCGCTTTGACTCGATCAGAAATTGATAGCTCGTTTAGCTTAGAGCAATTTGCCACCAATGCGGAGCTATCACGTCGCACCGGTTTCCAATCTTCCTATCTTTGGGGAGTAGAGTGGTGGTATTGGCGTAAATTGCAGGGAGATGATCGTTATTGGCGTTATGCCCAGACATTATTCCGATCATGAAACTCAAGTTACGAACATTATTGAAACCGTTGACTATCGTCGGATTGACGCTCATTATTGCCGTGGCTATATTTACGGCCTTCACACAGCACCGCACACAACAAACGCGTTTGAAACAGTTACACCTCCAGCAAATAGCCATGGCGGTCAAAGATTATTTGCGAGATCATCCTGGAGCTGATCAGAGTTGGCCGGCGTCGTTTGTAGCTGGTGATCAAGCCGATACCCTATGGTGCGCGGCCTTGCAGCGATCGGTATCGGTCTGGAATTTGGCCGGCGTCATCAAGTCCTATCTCTATCAATTTCCGCTTGATCCCAGCCAAGACACTCCAGGAATCAGCGGTTACTACCTGCAACGCACTGATACTGGTTGGCATGTCGGAGCCTGTAGCCAAAATCGTCAATTCGAGGCCGCTCTTTAATTGTCATCTGGCTCAAAACTTAGTATAATAGTAGCAGTCCAGCGATTGTGTTTGAACTAAATTTTCGCTTTTTTTCTTCTGACGCGTCGATTAGTTCAGAAATTAAACAGAAACAAAATTTTATCATCATGTTATCCGACCAACAGGTTGCTGACGCTATAGTTAGCTCTGGTTTATTGGATGCCGAGACAGTCAAAGCTTCACTCGCCACAGCTACCAGTAAGCAGAAAAGCTTAGTGGATATTGTGGTTGATAAAAATTTGATCAAAACGAGTCAATTGGGCGAGATTTTGGCGCCTTTGTATCAATTTCCTTTTGTCGATATTTCTCGTGAGCATATTAGTGAGGAGGTGCTACGGTTATTGCCAGAATTAGTAGCTCAGAAGCAGCAAGCTGTTGTTTTCGCTCATGATGCTACGGGTATCAAGGTAGCTATGGTTGATCCTAGTAATTTCGAAGTGGTCAATATGCTACGTAAGAAAACTGGTGAGACGATCACAGTTTTTTTCACCTTACCCGTGTTGATGCAAGAAGCCTTGGGTCAATATCGCAAGAGTATTCGTGATGAATTTGAAGAAATTATTAAGGCCAATCTATCCAAGGTTAATAGTGCCAAGCCAGAAGACGTATCCATTATCAAGATTGTCGATAATTTGATCGCTTACGCTCATCACAACGAGGCTTCTGATATTCATATCGAACCCCAGAAGCAAGACGTTACGATCCGTTTCCGTATCGATGGTATCTTGCATGATGTGCTCAATTTCCCCTTAGATATTCACGAATTGGTAGTAGCGCGTATCAAGATTTTGAGTCGTTTGCGTATCGACGAGCACCGCAGTGCTCAAGACGGTAAGATCAGTATGGAAATCCGCGGTGAGCCGATCGATGTTCGTGTCTCTATCCTGCCTACAGTGCATGGTGAGAAAGTTGTCATGCGTTTGCTGTCGGCGGCCAATAAGCGTTTCTCTCTGGAAGATTTGGGTTTCGGTGACAAGGATTTGACGCTGGTCAAAGAAGCCATCACTCGCCCTCACGGTATGATCCTGTCCACTGGTCCGACCGGTAGTGGTAAATCTACAACTTTATATGCTCTGATTCAGTTGATCAATAATCGGGAAATTAATATTTCAACTATCGAGGATCCGGTGGAATACGATATTCCGGGTGTTAATCAGATTCAAGTTGATCCCAAGACCAATCTGACCTTTGCCTCGGGCTTACGTTCGCTCTTGCGTCAAGATCCGGACGTAATCATGGTGGGAGAAATCCGCGATGAAGAAACGGCCAATATCGCTGTCAATTCAGCCATGACTGGTCATTTGGTATTATCCACGTTGCATACCAATGATGCTGCGACGACGTTGCCGCGTTTGATTGAGATGAATGTGGAGCCCTTCCTGATCGCTTCGACCATCCATATTATCATTGCTCAACGCTTGGTACGTAAGGTTTGTCCTCATTGTGTGGCTAGCTATATCTTATCGGAGGCGCAGAAGAAAGAATTATACAGCTATCCGCAGATCAAAGCCGAACTTCCAGCCGACATGCAAGCTGAGATTAGGTTGTATCGAGGCAATGGTTGTACACGTTGTGGTCATACCGGATTTAAGGGACGTATCGGTTTATTTGAAGTCATGGCGATCGATGATACAATTCGTGAAATGATTATGAAGCGCGACAATGCCGATCGTATCAAAGAAACTGCAATCAAAAACGGTATGACGACTATGTTGCAGGATGGTTGGCACAAAGCTGTTTCGGGTAAGACAACGATCGAAGAAGTATTACGAGCAACCTCAGAATAATCTATGAAATTTCGTTACAAAGCCTACGACAAAAATAATAAACTAGTCGAAGCCGATCTAGAAGCGGACGATCAGACTAAGGCCCAAGTATTTCTAAGCCAGCAAGGCTTGGAAGTTTTGTCCTTGCAGGAAATCAGTACCAAGCCAGTGGCCAAGGCTAGCTCTCTGGTAGCTTTCGGCTTCGTTACTCTGGATCAGAAGATGTTATTTACCAAGCATCTATCATTGATGTTGAAGTCGGGTATGCCAGTCAATGAAGCTATCGCTACCTTGGAGAAAGAGAATAAAGGCTATTTCCGCACTGTGCTACGCAAAATTTTGAAATCAATCGAAGGCGGTAATCATTTGACTGATAGCTTGGCTATCTTCCCGCGCGTCTTTGACGGATTTTATCTCAATATGGTTAAGATTGGTGAAGAGAGCGGAACCTTGGAGCAGAGTCTGATCAATCTGGCGGACCATCTGAAGAAATCTCACGATTTACGGAGCAAGATTCAAGCGGCTATGCTCTATCCTTTGATCGTGATTACCGCCATGATTGGCTTGGGTTTCACTTTGTCTATTTTCGTCTTACCCAAATTGGTAGGTTTATTTAGCTCTTTGGGTGGCACTTTGCCCTGGTCGACACGCGTTCTGATCTGGACTTCCACCTTCATCAGTCGT
>CAZPQR010000009.1:0-2018 GCA_964588865.1 uncultured Gammaproteobacteria bacterium | reverse complement strand
ATTTGGGCGATCGTCATTCTGATTGGTATCTTGATTATCCGCAATCTGCGACCGGTGAAACGGATATTTCACGCCGTAGCTCTCTACACGCCGGTTATCGCTAAGTTTAGTCATACCTTAAACATGGCCTCGATCGCTCGCAGTATGGGTTTGCTCTTATCAAGCGGTATTACGTTGGACAAAGCTTTGGAAATAGTCGGCCGAAATATTTATAATGTTTATTATCAGGATGATGTTTTGTATTTCTTAGAGCAAGTTAAACGGGGAGAATCATTGGGCGAAGTGATGAAGAATAAATCACAGCGCTTTCCGGTAATTGCTTCGCGTATGATCAAAGTCGGGGAGCAGTCAGGTAATTTAGCAGAAACCTTTGAATACTTAGCTAATTTTTATGAAGACGAGCTAGATAATTTATCCAAAAATTTATCAGGCGTCCTCGAACCAATACTGTTAATAGTCATCGGAACAGTCGTGGGATTCGTCGCTTTCTCGGTAATTACACCTATTTATGATTTCACTGCGAGCGTGGGCAGGTAAGAAGCGTTCAGGTACTAGCCTGATAGAAATTTTGGCGATTGTTACTATTATGGCTGTGGTTATTGCTGGTACAGCTGTATCGGTTAGTAATATTGTGGGTCGGGCTAATAAACAGACTTTTACTAATGACCTAGAGTCTATCCAGGCTCTGATTCTCAAGGCTCGTGCTTACGCCAAGGCTAATCGCTATAGTGATAATTGGGGCATCAAGGAGCTGATAGCCAACGCCACCGGCTGCAAGACGACTGCTTCGGCCAATTGTTTCGTCCTGTTCAAAGGTAAAGATTACGCTACTCGTAATGCTGAATATGATGAGGTGGTGACTTTTAGCAGTAGTCTTGGTCGCTGGGATGATACCAATAATGACAGTGAATTCTACTGGCAGAAGGTTACTGGTTGGGCTATTGGTTTGGATAATGCCAGTAGTAGTGATGCGACAGCCTTCCGTTTACGCAATAGTGACGGCACGTTCGATTGCTCGATTCGGGTCGGTATTTTCGGAGTCGTTAATAATACCTGTGAATAATTGATGCAACTCAAAGGATTTTCATTAGTTGAAATTATTGTAGCAGTAGCTATCTTATCTGTCTTAGCTGCTGCGGTTGCTTATACGGTCGGAAATTCTAATAGTAATTTTAGCGGTACGACCGACGACGCTCTCAAGGCACGCTTTGCTCAACAGGGTTATGAAGCGTTGAAAGCGATTCGCGATAAATCCTGGAAAACTATAGCCGATGCTACTGCCTCGACCAACTACGATGTGGTCCAAGATAGTACTGGCATCTGGACTTTGGGTACAACCCTGACCACACGCGGTGGCTTGACTCGCAAAATTATTTTTTATGATGTGCAGCGGGATGCCAATGGAGCGATCGTGACCTCGGGCGGTACCCCTGACTACAATACACGACGAGTGGCTATCCAGATCACCGGTGGTGCTACAACATATCAGATTGATACCTATCTAGCCAATTTGAGTGCTTATCGTATTCGTCAGACAGCTTGGAATGGAACGACCGGCACCTTAACTTGGAGTGGGGCAGATCTCAGTAATAATTGGTACATTGGCAATAATATGACAGGAACGAGCACTACCGGAGCCTTGACTATGGTCGCTGGTCAAACCATTGCCTATGCTACTTCGTCGACAGCTATCTTGTCTTATTCTGGTACCAGTCACGCTATTAAGAATCGCAATATTCTCACCTTACAATGGACCCAAAATATTCCTACGAGCTGCATCTTGCGATTGTATTTGGAGGCGACTAATACAGTTAACGCCGGTAGCCCTGATTATACCGTCGGCACTATGTACGGACCAATTACTGCTAGTACTTCTGGGACGGCCACAACCTCAGCTAATATAATTACGACATATCCAACTATAGCCAATAAGAAATATGTTCGTTATGGTGTCAGTATGCGCTCTTGTTCTGGTCAGTACCCGACACTTTATGGAATAACTTTGTATGCAGACTAAT
>CAZPQR010000008.1:12226-17298 GCA_964588865.1 uncultured Gammaproteobacteria bacterium | reverse complement strand
CTTTGTACATTACCTGGACAGTCACTGCTTTGGTATCTTGTTTGGGTGCCAAAATGACAACGCTACCGTCCTGACGAACAATTTTTTTATACATGAAAAATGAGTTAAATATTGTTTCAAGTATAATGAAAATCAGTATTTTTGGCAATAAGAAACTCCCTCGACTACTTGCCGAGGGAGTGGTCATGTCAGTAGACATTGTGACCTGGATAGAACTGCGGTCCAGGGTCAAAAACTTCACCCTGACGAACCGGAATTGGAGCCGAGCCAGGCTCATCAGCCATGAAGTCGAGCGGTAACTGATTGGGATCAGTCACCCTTCCCAACTTGAGGTGAGGAGCTTGCTCAAGACAGGTTCGGCAGATGACGCCTTGCGCTACGACTGAATCGACATCGACTATGAGGTTGACGTCCCTTTCTTCAGTCACGGCACCACAGAAGACACAGGTGTAAGCCGACATACGACCTCCTTCAGTGAGAAAGTTACCCTTGTATCTTGTCTTGTATAAAGGTACGGACTTGGTCGATGCTGATACGCTCTTGCAACATCGTGTCGCGGTCGCGTACCGTTACTTTCTTATCTTCCAAAGAATCAAAATCAACCGTCACGCAGTAGGGCGTACCAATCTCATCCTGACGACGATAGCGCTTACCGATACTACCAGTTTCATCGTACTGCGTACGGAATTGTTTAGCTAAATCTTGAAATAAAGGTTCAGACACTGATTGCAACTCGGGCTTCTTGGACAGAGGCAAGACCGCGACCTTGATCGGAGCCAATCGTTTGTCCAAACGTAATACCGTCTCGATCTCCTTAGAGCTTTCTGTCGTAGTACTGCGACCGCCTTCGATTTCTTCGTAAGCTTCCATCAAGAACGCCAACGTAGCTCGATCAGCACCGGAAGATGTTTCGATAATGTAGGGAATATAGTCGCTATTGTCTTCGGCTTTGACACTCAAATTCTGCTTGGAATATTCCTGATGTCGCGACAGATCCCAGTCTCCTCGATTGTGAATACCTTCCATTTCTTTGAAACCATCATTGTCATCGCTAAAATCAAATTTGTACTCAATATCATAAGCGGCCCGAGCATAATGCGCCCGTTTGTTGGCTGGGTGTTCGAACAGTCGCAGGTGATCAGCCTTGATACCTAAATCTTGATACCACTGCATGCGAGTAGCTTTCCACTGATCGAAGGTCTCATCAGCCAATGATGGCGGCAAGAAGTACTGCATCTCCATCTGCTCGAATTCACGCATACGGAAGGTGAAATTCTTGGCTGTAACTTCATTACGGAAAGCTTTACCCACTTGAGCAATACCAAAGGGCGGTTTCAAGCGCATACTTTCCATCACATTCAAGAAGTTGAGATAAATTCCCTGACAGGTCTCTCCTCGTAAATAAGCATCTTGCTTCTGTCCATCGATGACACCCAATTCTGTCTTCATCAATAAATTAAAGGATCGCGGTTCAGTGAAGTCACCGCCACAATTAGGACATTTGATATCTGTAATAACTTTGCCTGTTTCTTCTTCTAGGTGATCAGCTCGGAAGCGCATCTTACATTTCTTACAGTCAACCAAAGGATCGGTGAAATTCTCCAGGTGACCAGATGCCTTCCAGACAATCTCGGGCGTCAAGATAGCCGAATCCAGACCAACGATATCACGTCGGCTGGTCATGGCCCGCCACCAAGCTTGCTTCACATTATTCTTCAATTCTACGCCCAAAGGCCCGTAATCATAGGTAGCGGCTAAACCACCATAAATTTCAGCCGAAGGGTAGATAAATCCTCGACGCTTAGCTAAGTTGATAACTTTTTCGATGGTTCTCATTGGAGGCAGTATAATGAAAGTTTATAGAGACTGCAAGTATAAAGCTGGTACCCGGGATCCGGACAGCGGATAGCCGGTACCGGTTATAGCTTCCAAATTTCTAGTTAAATTTTTCGGCTTTCTCAACTTCAATCACCCCACCCGGCTTCAGCACCACCCGATCTCGTCGACCCAGACTACCCTTAAGCAGATATTGAGCCAGCGCGTTATCGACTTGCTCCTGGATAACTCGGCGCAGCGGCCTGGCGCCAAACACTGGATCATAGCCAGCTTGAGCTAATTCCGCTTGAGCCTCAGGTGAAACAGTGAGGTGAATGCCTTTGAGCTCCAAACGCTTAGCCACTCCTTGCAACATCAATCCAGCTACCTGCAATAATTCCTTTTCTTGTAGTGGCTTGAAGACGACGATACCATCGAAACGATTGAGAAATTCCGGAGCGAAATAGCGCGTTAATTCTTCTTTGACAATATGATCCTTGATTGTATCGAGGGCAATATTCTGAGCTACCTGTTGCTGGATATAGAGACTGGCAGCATTGGTCGTAGCGATAATGATGGTATTGGTGAAATCCACTACTCGACCCAGAGCATCAGTTAATCTACCATCTTCCATTACTTGGAGGAAAATATTAAGAATATCTTTGTGAGCTTTATCAATTTCATCCAGCAGGAGTACGGCGAAAGGTGTCTTGCGCACGGCTTCTGTCAGAATACCGCCCTGACCAGACCCCGGCATACCGATGAGTCGCGCCACGCTATCTTGGAGCTGATATTCACTCATATCGAGTCGGATCATCTTGGTCTCATCGCCGAAATAACTCTCGGCTACTGCTTTGGCCAGTTCGGTTTTACCCACACCAGTCGGTCCGGCGAAGAGCAGGTTAACGATGGGACGCTTCAAATCGCGTAATTCAGTTCGCGCTCGCTGCAGAGCATTGACCACCAACTTGACTGCTTCTTCTTGACCCACAATACGACGGTGAATAATCTCTTCTAATTGCAGTAATTTGGATGACTCGGCAACCGTGATCTGGGACAATGGAATATTAGTTTTGTTCGATACTACTTGAGCCACATCTTCGGCCATTACCAGAGCAAATTGATTCTTATTGCGTGCTCCTACATTGGCAGCTACTTCTTGGATGACAGTGATGGCCTTGGCTGGAAGGAACTGATCATGGACATAGCGATGGGATAACTCTACCGCTTTCTGCAAAGCACCATAGGTGAAGAAGACATTATGTTGACGCTCGAGATAACCAACGTTGGCTTCCAGTATTTTAATAGTTTCTGCCTCATCTGGTTCGTCTATTTTCAAAGTAGCAAAGCCAGACATCAAGCTGCTCTGCTCAATATAAGCGGTGAAATCTTTGGGTGTGGTCGTTGCCAGTAGGACAATGCGCGGGTCACGAATCTGCTCGCTGAGTACCTCGGCTAGATCGACGTTCTCCGTACCAGCCGCACCAACCCCGACGATATTATGAATATTTTCGATATACAAAATGATATTACCGGAGCGGATAGCTTCGTTGGTAATAGCTAAGAGACGTTGTTGTAACTCCCCTGTCTCAGTAGCTCCGGCTACGAGCTGCGATACTGAAATACTGACTAAACGTTTGTCCTGAAGATACGACGGCACATCTTCCGCTGTCATACGAAGAGCCAAAGCGTCGACCAAACTTTCTTTGCCAACGCCTGTCTCGCCTACCAGCAGAATAGCTGATTTGCCAGCCTCCAAAAGTCGGTAGAGCTGATCGGTATAATTAGCTCGGTCAATCGAAAGAGGCACACCGCCACTACGAGCTACTGCTGTCAGGTCAGTACCGAAACGATCCAAAATCGGTGTGGCAGTCGCTGTATAGGAGCGGTTGATTGGGCCTTTGGGTTTGTGGTGAGACTCATGGCGATAACGGCGGTACTGATCAACCAAACGACGCTCCATCTCAACCCACAGCAAGACACTCTGGACTACTTCTAGATCAACTTTGTAATCATCCAAGACTTCAACGATACGCTCATCGCTCGTAACCAAACTGGCGAAAATATCGGTAATTTCCAGCCTGCGATGATTCTGCTCTACCGCCGAGACGAAAGCTTTGAGCAAGACATTGCGAGTGGCGGTTGAGAAGCCACGCTCTTTGGACTGACTGATTGTCTTACCATTGATAGTCGCTATGCTAGCGCGAATATGCCGCATATCAATACCCAATCGCGCTCCGACCAAGACAACGTCTGTCTGATCCAATATAGATTGGAATAGATGAAGCGGCTCAACTGGCTCTCGATGACTAGCCACGCTACTATTCCAGACCAGATCAAGATAACGAATTACTTCGGGCGCTAAATAATCAGCAATATTAATCTTCTTACCCACCGCTTTCAACAGCTTGGCATCAATATGTTTATATTCACTGGCCGAGCGCGATAAGCGATACCAGAGATAACAATGAGTAACAATCAATAACCAAAATAGAATTACTGCTAGATCATTACCGTACAACAGTCGATGGCCCAACAATCCGATATTCTGATCAGCAGCTAGAAGCAAACGCCAGACATTGATAATATTGGCTACCAAAGCTACAAATAGTAACCCATTAATACCCGCCGACACAGCGAAACGTAGTCGTCGCAAGGCAGTATGCAAAACACTCAAAGGATAATGCCAATAAAGATAGTTGGAGCGGAAAACATAGGTCAAACCACTACCCTGACATTCGCCACAAGCCAAAGCACCCTGACGACCAGTCCCGCGACAAGCGGAGCAATTCTGAAAGGCTATCTGTTCTGGCACGGAACTCATAAGAAGAAAGATAATAATCGTACGACTACCAAAACCGGCAACCCCATCCAGACGATGATCAGCAAGAAATCGATGGCCAAGAGGCCAAGCATGTAGACCGAACGACCAAAGAGAATAGCCAAACGCATGAAGAAGCTAATGATGCGTCCTTCACGATCGTACTGACCAAACATAGGCAAAAATAAACTACGAGCCAAGAGGCCGAGCGCCAGGTAGCGTTCTGTGGAGCGAGCGCTCTGCCCCAAAGCTATCAATAATTGTCGGAAACCAGCAGAATACCACCACAGTGGGAAATACAAAATATCTCCCACGAGTTCGATAAAAAAATATTTACCACTAGCCAAAATAATTGACGATCGTACCGCCATAATTAGCTATAGTATACCACAGGCTCTTACTTATTGCAGGGACAGATACGGGTAAATCCAGGTAC
>CAZPQR010000008.1:7891-12126 GCA_964588865.1 uncultured Gammaproteobacteria bacterium | reverse complement strand
CCGACACTTCCATCGCCACAGACAACGGAGGCGACATAAGCTGGTAAATTGACACGCGATGCTATCTGCACCGACCCACTGTAAGCCGAGCAGGCTCCAAGTACCAAGGTGTTGGTATTGGAACGAGTAATATAATAACCGGTATCGGTCGTTGCCGTTTTGGTCGGATCGATGGGTAAACTAGCTAGATAAGGTCCGATGAAATTAGTATCTGTCACGACCTGACAGGTATTGGATTGGCCGTTGCAACTCAAGGTTGAAGATGATGAACACAAAACATACTTCTGACCCGATTGGATACCAGCAGCAGCAATCTGCGAAGGCGCTGCGCCATAATCAGCAGTATAGAGTTCGATAGCTCGGGCAATAGTCTCGAGATCGGTCTTGCGTCTGGCGTCATTACTATCACCAATACGTTTGGCAGGATTCAAAACAACGAATAAACCAGCCGCGATCACTGCGACAATGCCGATGGTTATCAGTAATTCGATCAGGGTGAAGCCTGACGACTTAATCGCAAACTTCTGACGACGAGAAAAAATAATCGAAAAGACGATATCAATAGCCCGCTTAAAATTTCTAACGGGGTTCATGCCTTAATTATAACACAAATCCGCTACTACAACTTTCCCGCTTTGATCGCTTGCCGAATTAATTGCATCAAACGCAAATAGAAACGCAAATTATGTACCGTGGCCAAGCGCAAACCCAGCATCTCGTCAGTCTTGAACAAATGATAGAGATAACCACGAGTATAGTTCTGACATAAGGTGCAGTCACACAGTGGATCGACGGGCTTCTGATCAGTTCGGAATTTGCTATTACGAATATTAATCGTAGTGTAGAATTTACCTTTCAGAGTCGGTTGACCCTTGGCGGACCAGAGGAATAGTCGGCCGTGTCGCGCCTCGCGCGTCGGTATGACACAGTCAAACATATCAATACCTCGTTTCACTGCTTCAACAATATTATCGGGATAACCGACTCCCATGAGATAACGAGCTTTGTCGCTCGGCAATTCATCGGTAATATAATCTAAAACCTTATACATCTCGGCGGCTGGCTCCCCGACAGCCAATCCTCCGACAGCATAACCATCGAAATCTAAAGCCGTAAGTTCCTTAGCTGACCGTAAACGTAAATCTTTAAAAGTCGATCCTTGCACAATAGCAAACAACAATTGTTTCTTAGAATTCTTATTTCTTAATTCTTCATTCTTCTTTTTATATTCTAAGCATATCCGTGCCCACCGCGTGGTCCGTTCTACCGACTGCTCGGCATGCTTACGCGTGGCAGGATAGCCAGGGAAATAATCCAACACCATCATAATATCCGAGCCCAGTGTCGTCTGAATATCTATGGCTTTCTGGGGTGTCAACAAATGTTTGTCGCCGTTGATATGCGAACGGAATTCGACGCCATGAGGCAATAATTTCTTCATGTGACCGAGCGAGAAAATCTGGAAGCCACCGGAATCAGTCAGGATCGGCAACTTGGTATGCATGAACTGATGTAAGCCGCCGAAGCGTTTCATCAATGTCATGCCTGGCTGTAACAGCAAGTGATAAGTATTGGAAAGCGTAATCTGCGCCCCACAAGCTTTGACTTCCTCGACAGTCAATCCTTTGATAGCGGCTTTGGTAGCGATGGGCATGAAGAAAGGCGTCTCGACCGGCCCATGACCAGTGTACAAAACACCCGCACGAGCGCGGGATAGCTTGGATTTGGTTTGTAATTTATAACCTAAACTCATTAATATTATTTTACTTGGAGGATTTGCGCCGCTTTGGTACAAACTGGCGCTCCGTGTCCCAACTCATACTTTATGGCTATTAATAATTCAACCGGCTTATTAGCGGATGATCTTTTAACCTTCTGTAAGTCATTTTGATTATTAATATCGCTGAGTGCAATATTGATTATTGGTCTACCTTGGTCATCTTTGCTTACCATGCCATTACCACCATTGGCAAGGTTCAAATAACCCTTCATCAGGTCCGGTCGAGCTTCAGTAACGACGAAAGCTTCACAAGTAACTGGAATATCTCCCCAATCAATACGATTAGCATGAGTGAAAAAACCCTTCATCTCTGACAGATCATAGAGGAAAATAGTTGGGTCAGGCTCACGAACCTCGTTTGATTTAATAGCTAGCGCTATATCCTTCTGTTCATTGATATAATTGAGGCTGGCAATCTTTTGAAATAAAGCACGTTCATTCTTTAATACTATCAATACTGCCGCCGTCAACGACACACAAATTAGTCCTAAAATTATAGCAACTAAAATTAGTTGGTTATTTTTTTGCTTGGTTTTTACTGCAGATTTTGATTTAAGCATATATTTTACATTCAAATAAGTGACTTTCGAAATTACTTTAGACTCTTCTGTATCAGATTAAAACCTGCTTTATCTAAATACTTGGTAAGCTCAAAACGTTCGTCTCTAAAATCGAAAGCAGAATTATTAACAGGGTCTACCCAAATATAATAATTATAATGGTAGGTTTTCGAAATCTTCTTATACGTACGCGTAAGTCTTTGTAATTCACTGGTTGGCAATGTGACAGTATGGGACTCTAATTGCCTTCTACCGTTCGAACCTTCTCTAATTGTATATAATAAAAATATTAGGTAGTCAGCGGCCAACCGATCGAGATGAGCTTTTGATAACTTAAACCAACACGGAGAACCTGCGCCACTTTCCATTTTACTGGGCTCATAAGCTCTACTTCCCTTTACTTGAATCGTAATATTCTTTTTATTCTTACAATTCATCAATACCAAATCAATATCTTTCATCTGCGCATTAAAGGGAAAAAATACCTCTCCGCTACCTCGAAACTCATCACGTAAAATACTCGCTACCACAGCTTCATCAACATTCAAAGACCAGAAATTTTTGTAGGATCGTCCCATACTATTCAGTTATTGAACCACCGTTCCCACATCGCCCGAAATAGTCGAGCTGACCTGAGAACTGCGTAAAGCCGAGCTCTTGGTCTGGAAGGGTATATCTCCTTGAGCCGTGACGCTGACTGGATTGACCAAAGTTAATAGCTGACCGACCTGATCTTTGGTTGGTTTGACGGCGACTTCAAAAGCTGCCTGCAGTGGAGGTAAGGTGGAGCTAAATTGATCAATCTGCCACGTCAGTCGACGAGAATCGCTATCATAATTGAGTCGGCCTTCATCGATCGAATCACTCTTCACGTAATTGACGTCCGGGGGCAAAATAGCTGACGCACTGACAGTCGAATATTTGGCAGCACCATTGTCGATGGACCAGATAATGACATACTGCGTTGTCTTGTCTACACGTGGTGGCAACGAACCCGAGCCAACCTGCTTGCCGGCCAGATGCCAATAAGCTCCTTGGCTAAATGATAACCCATCACCGATAGAAGCGACGATTAATGGCGAGATCATCTGCCAATTATTCAAACCGCCAATAGTCAACTTAGCCACTGAATCAATGGTTGAACGGCCGGTCTTGGCTTTGGACTGAATATTGATACTCCACTGATAGGTAACTGTCTTGCCAGCACCCAATGTCAGATCTTTCCACACCAAATTATTGGCATCACGTGTACCGTCTCCTTGGAAGCTTGACCAATCCAAAACATCACTATCCATCAAGACACTGAGCTGCGCTTCGGTGACATCGAGCGCCGAACCATTGGTCACTGTCAATTGATATTGCAACTTCTGACCCCAATCAGCTGGGAAATCTTTGGTCTTGCCATTGACTGACAGTTCCATCTGCAACTGCGGATTAATCAGGGCAATATCTTTGCGCGTCTTCTGCAAATGATAGAGCTTATCGCCTTGCTTAGAACCAAATTCTACTAACCAGTTCTGTGACCGTGTCGCATCATGAGCGATGGTTCCATTGATCACGAAGGTAAGTGATTTGCCGGCGTCGATCGGGCCAGTCCAGCTATTATTGACCATTGCTGGTGAGCTGGAGGCAATAGTCAGATCTGGCGGCAAGGTGAAATCAGCTTGAAGATTAGAAATAGTACTGCTGGTTTGATTGGTCACGATAGCGGTCAGCTGTAATTCTTGTCCTGCTAAGGCTTTGTCTGGCGACTGTAATTCAACCTTGAGCTTAGTATCAGTGATATGAGTAGAGACGGTTTTCTTCTCGGTGAAATCAGAATTGAAATTCTCTGGCGTATAATTGAGACTAAATACTGCATCAGCTACAGCGTCTTTGTCCCCTACCAATTGTCC
>CAZPQR010000008.1:3383-7791 GCA_964588865.1 uncultured Gammaproteobacteria bacterium | reverse complement strand
AGAAATAAGAAAATAATCCACGACCGTAAGGGGTGGTGCTTGGGGTGACGCATCGTCTGATATTCTGCTGGCACCGCTTGCTTGCGGCGCGTGACGCGTACCGGTTTATCGGCTCGAAATTGAAGACGTTTGGTAGTAAACATCGGTTAATAAAAAACTATACATATCCAAGGTACGCAGCGGACGTTCGAGAATGTCGCGTACATATCGCTGAGTCAGTCGCCACCAAGCTTCATCAGCTTGAGCCTGACGCAGACGGTCAACAATAGCCAACCAATCAGAACCATCCGAAAGGGCTAGATCATGCATGGCCTGTCGCACTGCTATCGGGACTGCCAAGGAATTAAGTTCCGGATGTTGATCACAGACGAAACCAGAGCCAGGAAGATAATAGGTGGCCTGTTCTGCTATTACTGTAGCACAAAGAGCACAGCGCTGAAATGAGGGCTGCCATCCCGCGACTGACAAAACTGTCCAGGTGAAGGCGCGAACCGCCGCTACCCGATCAGCCAAGGTTATCGACTCATCATGAATCAACGTCAGGATAGCCCAGAGCAAATGATATTCTCGAGCTGATTCTTGACCCGATACATTGAGTGCCGTCACCAACTCCAAGACAAAAGATTCTAACAGAGACAACTGTAGTGAGTCGCTAGGACCGAAAGAATTCAAAATAGTCACGCCAGCTAGATGATCGTGACGTCCCCGACCGACTAATAATTTGACGCGGTTACCAGGCCAGAGATGGCCAGCTAGTTTGCTCGAGCTACGACCAGCACTCTTCAATATCAAACGCAACTTGCCTTCTAAGGGTGTCAGTACATAATACCAACGGTCGGCGTCGCGTAACGGTCGTGATCCTAGTACAATGGCTTCAGTCTTGATAGCCATTACATCCGCACACTCAAAGTAATAGCTTCGCCGTTGACTTCCACTGCCGACTGTTCAGTGAAGAGCTCGGCCATTTCCCAAGCACGACTAATAGTAGCAGTCTGCAAATCAGTATTGCGAGCAGTAATCAATTGTTTCAAGGATTCACTCTCGGTCTGATAGTGAACAATAACTGAATCTTGAGGAGTTAGTTTAGCTTGTTTGCGTAGGGCATTGGTGAAGCGGATCAACTCGCGAAGCAGACCTTCCTGTTTCAGAGCTTCAGTTAACTTCACATCAAGCGCGATCTGACCATTGTCAGACGGCATCCACGGTTCTCCCGCCGGCAATAAATCTACTAGCTGAATCGACAACACATTAATTTCATCAGCTAACACTGCCTGCAATTCGCTATTCAATTTGGTGACGATAGCAGCCTGAGTCAGTGGTTGACGAATCTTGAGTTTGGCTTGAGCGCGGACAGCATGAGCTGCTTCCACCAACTGTCGAACCACATTCATTTGAGTTAATAATTGCTCGTCATCCTTACTCATGGTAGCTTCCGGCCAAGCGGAAAGATGGACCGATGGCTGCTCTATCACTTGCAGCTGACGCCAGAGACTTTCGGCCATGAAGGGAGTGAATGGAGCCATTAGCTGACTCAAAGTTTTGAGCACATAGCCCAAAGTCGCGACTGAAGCAGGTCGCGTCTCTTCGTCTTTGAAACGATCACGACTACGACGCACATACCAGGTTGATAATTCATTGATGAAATCTCCCAACAGCCGAGCCGCCTCGGTCAAACGATAGTTTTCTAAATGCGTCGTTATATCGCGAGTTGTCTGCTGCAACAACGCCAGTACCCAACGATCCATGATATCGGTCGGCGTCGGACGAGGTAATTGTTGGGGCTCAGCGCTAGCATAGAGCTGGTAGAAAGAAATAATATTGGTCAGCGTGCCGAAAACTTTGCGTACAATTTCCAAAATTAATTTCTCATCATAATTTTTCGGTTCACCTGGTTGTGATAGCGCGTAGAAAGCATAACGCAAAGGATCGACGCCAAATTTGCTCATGGCTTCGAAAGGATCGACGATATTACCTTTGGACTTAGACATTTTCTGTCCTTTGGCGTCATTGATATGACCGAGACAAATAACGTTCTTATAAGCAGCACCCTTGCCCAATAGCGTCGAGATAGCTAGCAACGTATAGAACCAACCGCGAGTCTGATCGATGGCTTCAGAAATGAAATCAGCTGGATAGGCTTGGCCACGATCAATCAAATCTTCATGCTCAAAAGGATAGTGATATTGTGCGAAAGGCATGGCACCAGAGTCAAACCAAACGTCGAGCACTTCCGGGACTCGCTTCATCGTCTGGCCACAGTCACAAGGTAAAGTTACCGCGTCAATGAAAGGACGATGCAAATCCGGCAAGGAGCCCAGCTCTTTGCGATCAATTACCATTTTCTTCTTACCACAGCTACTACATTCCCAGATTGGTAATGGTGTGCCCCAATAACGTTCACGTGAGATAGCCCAATCTTTGATATTCTCCAACCATTCACCGAAACGACCGCGTTTAATATGCTCTGGATACCAATTGATTGACTCCCCGTTTTTGACCAATTGTGGCTGTACCTTGGTCATAGCGATGAACCAAGAAGTTTTGGCATAGTAGAGCAACGCCGAATCACAGCGCCAGCAGAAAGGATATTCGTGCTCGTATAATTCTTCTTTGTAGAGAATGCCGTGATCTTTCAAATACTGAATAATCTTCTCCTCTGTCTTGGCGTCCTTGGCTGGCAATCCAGCTAAACCGGTGACCGAAGAGACGAACTTACTAGTCAAATCAACGGTGTGCTGCTGTGGTAAATCATATTGCAAGCCCAATTCATAATCATCGACTCCGTACATGACAGCCGTATGCACCACTCCCGTACCATCAGCCGTAGTGACGAAATCAGCCGGCAGCACTTCCCAACCGTGACCTTTATTCTCGATAACCCCAGGGAATAACGGTTCATAAGTAGTACCGACCAAATCAGAACCTTTGAACGTTGCCGTCACGCCAGCTTGACCATCAATAACCTTCTCCCATAGACCCTCAGCCATGATGTAATAGTCATCGCCGGCTTGCACGCGAACGTAGCTAATAGTAGAACCAACAGCCAGCGCCACATTCCCAGGCAAGGTCCACGGTGTAGTGGTCCAAGACAAAATGTAGTCACCTTTCTTAGCTACTTTGGAATCAGCCGTAACTTGGAATTTCAAATAGACCGAACGATCCGTAACCGTTTTATAGCCTTGGGCTACTTCGTGTGAAGATAACGTAGTGCCACAGCTAGGACAATGAGGGACGACTTTGAATCCTTGATAAATTAATTCTTTGTCCCAAACCTGTTTCAAGATCCACCAAACTGATTCGATATAATCATTGTCATAGGTGACGTAAGGATGTTCTAGATCAAGCCAGAATCCCATGCGTCGTGTCAGCTGTTCCCATTCAGATTTGTATTTCCAGACAGACTCCTTACACTTAGCGTTAAATTTCTCGATACCGTACTGTTCGATATCCGGCTTACCGACCAGACCCAATTCTTTCTGCACTTGCAATTCTACTGGCAGACCATGAGTGTCCCAACCAGCTTTGCGCTCTACATGATAGCCTTGCATCGTCTTGAAACGAGGGATCAGATCCTTGAAGCTGCGCGCCAAAATATGATGAATGCCTGGTTTGCCATTGGCAGTGGGCGGACCTTCGAAAAAAACAAAATTACCCTTAGGACTTGGTTTCGCTAAGGTAGCTAAGAAAATCTTCTGCTCCTCCCAGAATCGGAGAATTTGTTCTTCTTGGTCGTTGTAGTTGAACATTAGGATGTAGCTTTTAGGACGTAAAACGTAATTCGTAAACGTAATTGGTAATAAGTTATTCGTTATTCGGGAAGACAGGAAGAGAAGATTAAATAACCGGCTTCGACCTTCCCTAATAACGAATAACAAATAACTACTATCTGCGCCATTAACTAATACCAAATTAGCTCCCATCTGGCAACGCTTCTGTCTAGTGCTGTCTAAAAGAATATCGAATACAAAACCTGCCAGATCTTGCGTTGTTGGCGGCGGGCCACCGGCTGTCTGAAGGTACGAGCCCTGCGCCAGCTGGTCAGCTCGAACTGACGTCGATTGTTGTACCCTTTGTGACGGCTGGGATGTCTCATAGTTATTTCTTAGGTATTAATTTCTTAATCTCTTCAATAGTGAGACGACGCTTATCCTGCATCTCTCGGATCTGCTCCAAGCGGCGGGAAGCCTTGTCCCCCAAATACAAACGATACCCACCACGGGTGCGTCCGTCGGCGGGTAATAATCCTTCGTTGGTATAGTAATTGATCGTTGAGGGTAACAAATTATGGAGGCGAGCTAATTCGCCTATTTTCATGAGTTTGTTCACACCCCTCTTCATGAGCTATAGTATACGCCGATAACCATGAAGTGTAAAGTAGTACTTCTTACTTTATGGTTAGTAGCCAGCC
>CAZPQR010000008.1:0-3283 GCA_964588865.1 uncultured Gammaproteobacteria bacterium | reverse complement strand
GACAAACGAAAGGCAGCCACATCGCGATCTTCGATCAACATTTTCTGACGATCATAGAAGAGTGAATAGCGCTGCGCTAATTCATAGAGATAGGTACAGAGTAATTGCGGCGCATATTGTTCCGCTGCTTGTGACACTACTTCCGGATATTGATAGAGCCAACGCATCAGCGCAGCTTCTTCACTGCTGACCGTGGCAGGACGGCGCAACGAAATATCGTAGCCAGCCTCACGCGCTTTGGCCAAGACACTCTGACAACGGGCATAAGCGTATTGCAGATAGGGTCCAGAATTACCGTCAAAGGCAATGCTGGAATCAATATCAAAGACCAGATTCTTGCTCGGGCCTTTCTTCAGATAGGAATAGATGATGGCTGCTAAGGCAACTGGTCGAGCGATAGTTTGCTTCTCTTCAGCCGAATAGTCTGCTCGATTGGCATCGAGGAAAACTTGAACCTTCTCCGTGACCAAACGTACCAGGTCAAAAGCCGTCACAATCGTGCCTTCACGCGAGGACATCTTGCCACTGGTTAGACTGATCATACCGAAACCAAGATGGCGAATCTTACCAACCAATTTAGGAAATACTTTCTCCCCTACCAAAGTCAAAATCTTCCAATAGTCATTCTGCTCGGTAGCTGTCGTCACGACCAACTGATAGCCAGGCCAATCAGCTTGCTTAGCACTCATCAAACCCAAATCTTTGGCCTCATAAGTCGGATTACCGAAATGATTGACGAAGACACGCGTATGCAAACCGAAAGGTTCTCCTCGGAAAATAATCGCTCCATCACTAGCTTCAAATACCTTGCCCACATTCTGCTTAACCGTCTCCAGACCAACCGCTGCAACCTGACTCTCCAGATAATGCTTATCATAACTAATACCCAGCGACGTCTCGAACTGTCGATAATAACTCAAGCTCCATTCACGCGTCTGCTCCCACAGTGGTCGGATATCTTCGGCACGATGATAAATCTTGTCATTGAGATGATCGATCTCGGCATGAGCGATCTGCGAATCTTCATAAGCCTTGGATCCTTGCTGATAACACTGCTGCAAAAAAGTGACCTTGTCTTCTAACGTTTCGGGAGCTTGCTCCGTTTCTGTATTCTGATAGGCCCAGAGACATTTGGCGACATGCAGACCAACATCACCTTGATAGTTAGCTTTCTTCACTTCTGCTCCTGCTGCTCGCAACATACGAGAACAAGCTTCGCCGTAGAGATAGGAGAATAGATGTCCGATATGCGGCATCTTGTGAGTATTGGGCTGACCAAATTCGATCAAGATCTTCTGTCCTGCCAACGCCTGGCTCGTTCCAAAGGTATCACCCTTCTGCTCGATCTCGGCCACTGCATCATATAAGAAGCTATCTGTCAGACGGAAATTGATAAATCCAGGTTTGAGCGCTTCGATACTGGCCACTTCGGGTAGGGACTCTTGCTTGAGGATCTCGACAATACGCTCTGCCACTACCATTGGAGCTTGCTTCACCTCCCGCGCTAGAACCATGGCAACATTGGAAGCATAGTCACCACGCTCCTCGACTTCGGGATGCTCGACAGTAAAATCAACCTTGGCCTCGGGCCAAAGCTTATGTACGACTGTTTCGATAGATTGTTTGAGCTTTTCTATAATCATTGGTATCTAAGGGTGATTATAGAATTTTTGAGAGTGTTTAGCAATAAAACATCAACCCATGATTATCTTTCTGGTCTTTTCGGTGAGCAATTCTTCTTCGTAGTGCAATACACCCTCTTTTTTCTTCATTAGAATTGCAATAATATCTTTATCAGTTAAAGGGATAATTAACCCATGATTATCAACGAATGAATCATGACAACGTTTTAGAAACGAATTTTCATCAACAAGAGATCTACAGATAATAATACCAAATTTACCTTTATTTGGACCCAATCTACCAACCATCTGATCGAGCTCGGGATTTCTTATGTCGCCAGTATAATTCTTACACTCGACAAAAATATAAGGACAAGGAATTGCATGTATGTGCTGTAAACGATAAAAAAAACCAGTGTCCTGAACTCCGTTATCAAATGAAATATCGATTCGTTTTCGCCCCTCATTAATCTCTAGTTCCTTGATTGGGTTTATCAAATTTGGATAAAAAATAAACTCAAGAATTCCTATCATTAAATTATGATACGTGCTTGCCGATTCGGGACCTTTCTGCACTGCAGTTAATTTACCAACTAGATAATCTATTAATTCATTCACTATAACGTTACCATCAAATTCTGAATTCTCTAGGGCAGAAACCTTCTTTGCCATTTCCTTTCGGAAACCTTCAAAAACTGCAGGATGCTTTTTTGTAAATTCCAGAAGCAATTCTTTATCAGCTGTCAATTCATCACGAACTAAATCTTTTTTTGTAACGAACCTACGTCTAATGCTTCCATCTCTATTATACCTTGTCTGCACCAAACTTGTATTTCTGCTCAAATGATCCTCTTGTAAAAATTCTAGTGCAAAATGTTGGTGATATTTACTGTGCGTGAATTCCTTAACATAGGATACTACCGCCTTTGGAACCAATAAAATTCTTCTTTGATTCATCACCAACATGTCAGTTAGTTCTTGGTCCCAGGTCATCCTCGCAGGGTTCCAGAAAAAACCCGAAGAAACCCCTGATCGAAGAGGAATTCCTAATAATTCACATTGTGATTTAGTGTACTCTATTAAGTGCGATCGAATTATATTAGTGGTCATGTCTGAAACCTTATCTCTTCCTATACCAGGTATAAATATTGCCGTATTTTCAAGATGATCGACCAACCCGCTTGAAATAGCCTTACTACTGAGTATGCTCTCGAATAGATCGTCGGAATTTTCATCACCCATACCCCGACCTCTGGGTCTAAACCTAGACATCCCCAAACATGTTTCATTTGGCTCATTCAGATGACTAAAATTTAACCTTGCTTGATCAACAAGATTGTTCCTAATAAGGTTTAAGTTATGCTGAAAAAACCCCATGATCGTTCTAGATGCATCTACGGAGAATCGATCTGATCTAGCACTAAATGTGAAGGGATTTAAATAAACCGGGAAATCCCTGTCCGGATCGATATCTACAAAATCCAACTCGTATTGAGTCTTATCTAAGTTGAAGGTTTTGCTGATTTTTGCCATTCTTTATTCGTTAATAACGAATTCCACTTACCTTAATTTGCACCCCGATTCTACTCCCTTTCCCCCGTATCTGCAATTATGCTACGATAACTTTCATGCCCGAGGTCAAACGCAACAAACGAGCCCAT
>CAZPQR010000007.1:23217-24506 GCA_964588865.1 uncultured Gammaproteobacteria bacterium | reverse complement strand
AGGCTGATGATTGTGGTCAGGCTAACCAAAGCTGATAAGCCCAAACACCACATCAGCATCTTGTTACGCTGGAAGAAACCTTCTAGCGAGAAACAAATCTGAATCAAGAAATAAATCCAGACCATCTCTATGCTGACGCCAGCAGCCTGTTTCGTTTGCCAAATCTTCACAAGTTGGGGGAGCATGGCTCCGACATTGATTATCCCAGCCAGCCAGATGATGGCCGGCCAATGGATATATGCAGCGACTGTTTCGCGTTTCATCTGACCTCCATCTTAAGGTGATAACGAACAATTAGGCTTGTTTAAGCCAGTAATTTGCTATTATATTAACTATTGACGAATATGTCAAGTAAGTCAGACTTGCTCAAATAACGGCTATTTCCTATACTGAAAGTTATGAAAAATTCAACTATTATTGCCGTAGTTATCGGCCTGATTATCGTGACTGCTGTTAGCTATGTCATTTTCCAGCAGCCGTTCAAGCAAGTTGTTTGTACTGAAGAAGCTATGGTCTGTCCTGATGGCACGCCGGTCGGACGTCGTGGACTCAAATGTGAATTTGCCCCTTGCCCCTCTAAGCCTCAGCAGAACATTACTGTCAGTGAGCCAGTAGCCGATCAAGAGATTGGCTTACCGTTAGTTATTTCTGGTCAAGCGCGTGTATTTGAAAATGTGATGAACTATCGGTTGAAAGATGCTGATGGTTCAGTCTTGGTGGAAGGTTTCGCAAGCGCTCAAGCTCCTGATGTCGGTCAGTTTGGCCCGTATCATGTAGCAGTATCCTATCCGCAACCCAAAGGCAGCGTCGGCAGTGTCGAAATATTTAGTCGCTCAGCCAAAGACGGTGCTGAAATTAACAAAACCACAGTTCCAGTCAAATTCGCTACAGTCGAATCCCAAATGGTCAAAGCGTTCTTCGGTAATCGTTTGAAAGATCCCAAAATGCTCGACTGTTCCAAAGTTTTCCCGGTGACACGTCGTATCGCCAAAACCACTGCTGTAGCTCAAGCAGCTCTAACCGAATTATTGCAAGGAACTAGTTTCAATGAATTGAATCAAGGTTATTTCAGTAATATCAATCCCGATGTCAAAGTTAACTCCATTACTATCGAGAACGGTGTAGCCAAGGTTGATTTCAGTGATATGTTGCAGGCTGGTGTAGCTGGATCATGCCGCGTCACCGCGATTCGTTCGCAAATTGAGCAGACCTTGAAACAATTCCCGACAGTTAAGTCAGTCGTTCTTTCTATCAACGGTAAAACCGAAGATATTTTGCAGCCCTAGTTT
>CAZPQR010000007.1:21506-23117 GCA_964588865.1 uncultured Gammaproteobacteria bacterium | reverse complement strand
TCATTGTATAATAATGTCCATGGAATTATCCCAAGGGATTAAAGATTTGTATCAACGGCTGGCGGCCATTCAGCGAGCTGAAGCTATCAGCCCTGACGTTTCGAAGATAGAAGTAGACGAAATTGCTAGTCGCTTGGCGACCTTATACGAGCAAATTCGTAATACCATTGATTACCGCGAAGACTATCTGCTTCGTCGTTTTGCTATTCAGCGCTATTTACGCCAAGAATTATTGGGTGGCGAGCTCAAAGCCGAGACAGCCAAATCAATGTTGGAAGGTTTGATTCGTGGTAAATATCTGCCCAATAATACCTTACCCGAAACCATTATCCCTGAAGTTGAGACTATTATCGGTAAGTACGGTCGGCTCCTGCAATTGTTGAACGAACGTAATTACAATCGTAAACAACGCAAGCAATATCAAGAGTTTCTCATTGGCACCATTTCCTGCGAAATTGATCTTTTCTTGTCACCTGAATTTAAGAATGATGCTTTGATCGAGGCGGCGTATCAATTTGTCAAAGATCGCGTCAAAATCAAAGGTGACGGTCTGACTATCCGCGAGAAGAATGTTCAGCTTTATATTGCCATCCACAAAGATCTCGTAGTCTCTGATGAGAATATTATCAATTTTCATTTATTCCAGTTATATTTCCCTGATTGGACGCAAGCTGATGATCGACTGATAGCCTATGTGGCTGATAAATTCCCCAGTATCTATCATGGGATCAAAGAACATCTCAAATATCCTGATGGCTCCAAGATTCGCATTGCCATGCGCAAAGAGCTGGCTATTTTCAAGATTCTCAAAGACATAATCTTCAATCCCGATCTTGATCTGACAGAATTATTGGCTGATCCTGATAAGCTCAAGCAAGAAGCGACCAAATCGCTCGATGCCATGAACAGGCGTATCCGCAGTAAGATTAGGCGTAGTTCTGTTCGAGCTATTTTCTACATTTTCCTGACCAAAATGGTTTTGGCGGTTATCCTCGAGTATCCCTACGATCTGATCGTGATGCATCATGTCAAATGGATTCCGCTGGCTATCAATGTCTTCTTCCCACCGGTATTGATGTTCTTCGTGGCTCTGACGGTTCATATGCCTGGCGCGACCAATAACAAAGCTATCATCGATGCCTTCATGGGTTACGCTTACAATAATCCCGAAAACCATACCTTGGTAGTGCTCTCCAGCAAGAAACGTCGTCCGGCTGTTTTCTTGAGTTTCTTATATGCACTGTATATCATTCTGTACGCTCTAGTTTTCGGCTTCATTATCTATTGGCTGCGACGGTTTGAATTCAACGTCATGAGCGGCGGCTTATTTATCTTCTTCGTCACGGTGGTCAGCTTCTTCGCTACTCGTATTCGTCTGCAAGCGCGTGAGTACAGTGTGGTCCGTAATCGACAGGGCATTATCGGTTTCTTATTAAACTTTTTTTCTTTGCCGATCATCAAATTGGGTCATCTCTTGTCCAGCAACATCAGTCGTATCAATGTGTTTATTTTTATCTTCGATTTCGTACTTGAAGCTCCAGTGAAACTAGTGGTAGCCTTAATGGAGAACTTGTTTGGCTTCGTGCGCGAGAAACGGGATGAAATTTATAA
>CAZPQR010000007.1:19410-21406 GCA_964588865.1 uncultured Gammaproteobacteria bacterium | reverse complement strand
AGTGCGGTCATGGACGTTATGTTCTATACCGAGGAGCTTAATGTCATCAATAATAGTCAAGACGTGACGCGTCAGAAATTATTTGCTTTTGAATTGGGCGCCAAAATAGTCAGCGACCGCGTCTATTTCACCCATGGTGGTGGCGCACTCAATGCAGCCATGACCTTCGCACGCCAAGGTGTGCCAGTACAGACATTGACCTGCGTTGGCAATGATCCAGCTGGTCGCGATGTAGTTACAGTCTTGCGCCAAAACAAGATCGGTCAGCAGCTGTTGCAAGTAAGTCGTACCGAGCGGACCGCCACTTCTTGGGTGGTTACGTCTATCAAACAAGAAGACCATGTAATTTTCTTCTATCCCGGAGCTCGTGCTGACTTGGATCTGTCCGCCAAGAAGATCAGACAGATCAAGACACCGTGGATCTACTGTACTTCATTGACCGGCGTGAAGAAATTACCGACAGCTTTGCAAACACTCTTTCTCCATGCTGGTAAACATGATCAGAAGATCGTTTGGAATCCAGGTGCCGGTGAATTGCAGTTGGGTTGGGGCACTTTGAAGAAATGTTTCGCCTTGACCCATATATTAATCGTCAATTTGGATGAAGCTTTGCAGTTATTGCAATCGGCCGGCGAGAAGAATTTGAAATCGTTGCCCCCACGAAGTGTGGTTAAGAAGTTGCATGCTTTCGGTCAGACTATGACAGTAGTGACCAATGGTGACAAAGGATCGTATCTCTATGATGGCAGGACCATGCTCTTCAAGTCAGCTCTGAAAAATCTCAAAGTAGTCAATACCACCGGTGCCGGTGACGCTTACGGTTCTGGTTTGGTCAGTGGCTTGATTCGTTACAAGGGCAACCTTAGTCGCGCTATGAGCTTGGCCTTATATAATTCTGGTTCTGTGGTCACCCACTACGGAGCGCAGGCCGGTATTTTGTCGTCAGCCAAAATTCAGTCGCTCAATATATAATATGGCGGTAGCAGCAGTAACGACCTCCACAGCTGATAGTTTGAATCAGCAGCTCTCCCAAGTCGAGCAGGAACTACAAGCCATCAAAAATCATCAAGCCATACAACCAATCTCTATCTTCCACTGGTCAGAGCCTAAGCTCTGGCTGCTTTTATTACTGCTAGGTATTGTGTTGCTTTGTCTCAATACACTCCGTCGTAGGGCCAAACGTGCTAGGAAGGTTACTACGCCTGCTTTCGATCGTCGTCAAGCTGAAGCCGAATTACGGCAGGCCTTGGATGAGACGCCGCTGGCAGCAGTAGTTAAGCCACGAAAACGATCAAAATCCTAGTAGTTGAAAGCGCTATTTTCTGTTAGACTGTCAACGTATGAAATGGCAGCTAGCACCCCAAAGTGTTGATATACCGTATGCTGAATATCCGGAGATTCCTGCTCCGATTGTTCGTATTTTGTGGAACCGAGGACTGACATCGCAGTCAGCTATTGATCGTTTCTTGCACCCTGAATACAGTGTTGATTGTCTTGATCCTTATTTGTTTCGGGATATGCACAAGGCCTGCGACCGTATCTATCAAGCTCGTGAACTCAATCAGAAAGTGGTTGTGCATGGTGATTATGATGCTGACGGTGTTTCGGCTGCCACAATATTGTATACCGTTTTGAAACATTTAGGCCTTCAGGTCGAGGTGTTCTTGCCGCATCGTGAGAAGGATGGTTACGGTTTGAATCTCAATACCGTCAAGGATCTGCATGCCAACGGAGCCAATCTGATCATTACCTGTGACTGTGGTATTAGTAATGTCGAGCAAGTAGCCTTAGCCAATTCACTGGGTATGGATGTGATTATTACTGATCATCATCAGATGGGAGAGACATTACCGGCCGCATACGCCATTATTCATCCACGCGTACCGGGTGAGACCTATCCCTTTATTGATTTGGCTGGTGGAGGAGTAGCTTTCAAGCTGGCTCAAGGTTTGATCCATGATGCACGGTCAGGTTGGAATGAGCGGGAGCAAGAGAC
>CAZPQR010000007.1:1411-19310 GCA_964588865.1 uncultured Gammaproteobacteria bacterium | reverse complement strand
TTGAACGAAGCCAATACCAGACGACAGAAAGAAACAGAGATTATGGTGCGCGAAGCACTGGCCCAGAAGCCTGATACTGAAGCGGCGGCACTGTTTTTTTACAACGAGAACTGGGCTTTGGGGCTGACCGGTCTGGTAGCCGGTAAATTGGTGCGTCAGTTCAATCGACCGTGCTTCGTCATGGGACACGATGGTGACAAAATCGTCGGCTCCGGTCGTAGTATTCCTGGTATTGATCTCTATCATTCAGTGAAGCAAGCGGAAGATGTCTTATTGGCTTTTGGCGGACATAATCAGGCGTGCGGTTTCCGCTTGCCGCTCGAGCAGTTACCGGCCTTCCAAAAGATTGTTACCGATTACATTGCGACCGTTATTGCTACTATTGAAACGGAGCAGAAATTAGCAGTTGATACCACGATTTCTTTCCCTGATATTAGTTGGGAATTACTGGATTTCCTAGCTCTTTTCCCACCCTTTGGCATTGGCAATGACCAGCCGCTGTTTCAGACTGACGATGTGATCGTTGTGTCAGCCCAACCAGTAGGCAAAGAGTTGAATCACTGGAAGTTAGTCTTGGAGCATCAAGGACGTCAATTGCCAGCCATCGGATTTGACCAGATGCATATAGCCTTGAAGCCGGGCGATCATATTGATATTGTATATGCGGCAGCGATCAATGAGTGGAACGGTAATCGTGCTATTCAACTACAATTAAAAGACGTCAAACATCATGAGTGATATTTGTTTGTTTTCGGATGGCGGTGCACGAGGCAATCCGGGGCCAGCCGCAATTGGTGTTGTCTGCTACCGCGGTAGTGAGCAGCTTTGGACTTTGAAACGCTATATCGGTGAGACGACCAACAATCAAGCGGAATACCGAGCGCTGCTGGCCGGTTTACAGAAAGCAGCTGGACTGAGCCCGACGATTACTTGCTATCTCGACAGTGAGCTGGTGGTCAAGCAGCTTAGAGGTGAATACAAGGTCAAAGACCAAGATTTACAACTTTTGGTGCGAGAAGTTATTGCTGCACTGCAAGCTTTCGAACGAGTTGATTTCGAGCACGTACCTCGTGCCAAGAATGCGGTAGCCGATCGGTTGGTCAACGAGGCACTTGATGAACAATTAGCTCGGGGTTAGGATAGCTGTGTCATCTATGAAAACCACCTCCTACGGGCAATGGCCGATTTTTGGCCATAGTCGTCAAGTAGCTATTATTCAACGATCGATAGAGCAGGGGACTATGTCTCATGCCTATGTTTTGTATGGATTGCGTGGTATTGGTAAGAAATATCTCGTTAGCTGCTGGCTGAAACAGCTTTATTGTCAGAGTGGTAGCGTCGACTGCACCGCTTGTAGCGCTTGTCAGAGATTAGCGCAGCGTCGACATTCCGATGTCATGTATCTGCCTCAAGCCGATGCCGGTAGCATTACCGTAGATGATGTTCGCTCAATTTTGCACTTTGTTTCTCGTTCCAGCGAGGATAAGGGCGGCTATAAATGCATTATTTTAGAGCGAGCTGAATATCTGACACCGGAAGCTAGCAATGCGCTACTCAAGACACTGGAAGAAGCACCAGCTAAGGTACTCTTCATACTACTAGCTCAGAACGTTAACGGAATTATGCCTACGATTCGGTCACGTTGCACCTTGTTGAAGCTGCTACCTTTGCAAGATGGTGAGATGCGTGCTTGGTTGCAGATGCAGCAGGTTCCGGCCGAACAGCAGGAGACTATTATTGCGATCGCCATGGGACGACCAGGTAAGGCTCTAGAACTTATGACCGATAACTTGCAATCGTATCAGCAGCAGATCGATCAAGGCTGGCAGTTATTGATCAATCGTACTTCGGACAATTTTCATTCACTCAAGCTCTGGTTGGACGAGATAGCGCGTGAAGTGAAGAAAGGTAGTTCGCTGTCATCTAGTGATGTCAGCTTGGAGCGGATAAACTATCTGGAGCTAATATTGCGCGACTGTTTGTTGGGCAAAATTCATAGCAACTTCACGTTGCCGAGCATCCGACAGACTTCCGGTGTCGATAGTTTGACTCGATTATCAGTGGCTCAATTGTTGAGCATCATGGCGGCGCTACGCCAATTGCGATATACTATACGTCAGAATGTCAACGTTTCGTTGGCGTGGGAATATTTCTTCCTCCAAATCAATCAAATAAAACCAACAGTATGAAAAAATTAATTATCCTTCTATGCCTACCGCTGGTCGTGGCTGGCTGTACCGTCATCAAAGTTAATAAAGGTGGTTCCAATACTACCGCGGCACCTTCGACCGGTTTCTACAAAACAATTGATCGTGGAGATAATTGGGCCATCAAAAGCAGTATTCTGGCAGTCAATGGAGAACGAAAAAGCTTCTCCGGAGCCAATGTTACGGTCATGGCCATGGATCCGACTGACGTCAAGACACTCTACCTCGGTACGGCTGATCGGGGACTATTGATTTCTCATGATCGTGGTGAAGGCTGGCAAGAGACCTTAACTGGCCTTGGTGTTATCAACGGAGTAGCTGTTGATCCGCAGAATCGCTGCACCATCTATGCTTTGGTTTATAACAAAGTTTACAAGACCGTTGACTGCGCCCGCGAGTGGAAGATGATTCAGCTGAGTTCTCTCGAAGGTGAATATTATTCTGCCTTGGCCATTGATTATCAGAATCCGCGCACAGTCTATGTCGGTACTTCCAAAGGCACCTTGCTGCAATCAACTGACTCTGGTTTTAGTTGGCAAGCTATCAGCTATCAGCCCAGTCGCATAAGTTGGATGATCGTCAATCCGTCCAAGGCCAAAGAATTTTATCTAGCGACTGTCTCTTCGGGTATGCGCCTTAGCAATGATAATGGAGTTACCTGGAAGAATTTGGGTGAATTGGAAGTCCAAGGAACGGCTGCCAACGGTAAGCCCAATAAGGCACTTAAGGACTTGGCCGGCAGCCAGAATTATCTCTATGCTGCCTATGATGCCAGCGGCACCAGTCAATTGCTCTATAGCAACAATTATGGTATGTTCAGGTTGACAAAAGGCAATATTTGGGAGGAAATTCAGATACTCAACAAGCCCAAACAAGAGCGAATTTTGGCCATCGCCATCAATCAGACTAATGGTCAAGAGCTCTTTTTTGTCACTGATGGTGCTTTCTATCAGACCAAGAATGGCGGTACTGATTGGACAGTGCGCAAATTACCTGCACCCGGTACGCCGCGGTTCCTCTTGGTCAATCCGACCAACGCCAACGAATTATATGTTACCTTTTTCAAAACGAAATAATTATGTCTTATAGTGTAGAAGCTAAGAACGAATTTCAAGCCTCGATCGAGCATTTCAAAACTGATATTGCTTCATTGCGTACTGGTCGTGTCTCGCCGTCAGTATTAGATGAGATCATGGTCGATGCTTATGGCAGTATGATGCCTTTGATCCAGCTGGCTAGCATTGCCGCACCAGAACCACGTCTAATCACGATTCAGCCCTGGGACAAAGCAGTGACCAAAAGTATCGAACAAGCAATTCAGAAGAGCGATCTCAATCTGCAGCCGATCGTTGATCGAGATACTATTCGTCTCAATTTTCCGGCTCTGACGGAAGAGAAGCGCAAGGAGCTGGTTAAAATTTTGAGTCAGAAGGCCGAAGCCGCTCGGGTCAGCATGCGCCAGAAGCGTGAGAAATTACGCGATCAGATTAGTAGCGATCACAAAGATGGTGCTATGGGCGAAGATGAGAAATTCAAAGCTATGGAAGAGTTGGACAAGATTATCAAAGAATATCACGATCAGATCAAGCTCATCGCAGAAGCCAAAGAGAAAGAAATTATGACGATCTAAGCGATGATTATAGCTATTATTACTTTCATTGTCGTTCTTGGACTGCTCGTGTTTGTACACGAGCTTGGCCATTTTATGACAGCACGTCGTTTCGGCATCAAAGTCGAGGAGTTTGGTTTCGGTTTCCCACCACGTATCTGGGGCATTCAGAAGGGCGAGACCCTGTATAGTATCAATTGGATCCCACTGGGAGGTTTCGTCAAAATTCATGGTGAACAAGGTGAAGACAAACAATCAGCCGAAAGTTTCGCCGGCAAACCAGCCTGGAAACGTATTATTGTCTTGTCAGCTGGTGTCTTGATGAACTTTGCGTTTGCCTTTGTCTTGTACACGGCTGGCTTCACGATTGGCCTACCGCAAACGCTCAGTGATGAAGATGCAGTACAGATGCACCTAACCTCCGCGCCTGTAGTAATTTCCCAAATTATGGATGATAGTCCGGCGGCACGAGCAGGACTCAAAGTCGGAGATCAGATCGCCTCAGTCCAATCAGTAGCCGTTACTTCTATTGCTCAGGCACAGGAGGCCTTACGACAGCGGCAGGAGCAACCAACGGCTGTTACTATCCAACGAGGCGCTACCAAGCTCGATCTATCCCTGACCCCGACTACCATCAGTGGAAGTGATCATCCGATTATCGGAGTGGGTTTATCTCGCGTTGGTATCGTTCGTTATCCTGTCTGGGAAGCTGTCTGGCGAGGCCTGCAAGCTACTGTTTCTATGATTATCGCTATCTTGCTAGCTTTCTGGGGCTTATTGCGCAATCTCTTTTCTACTGGTTCAGTTGGCAGTGACGTCGCTGGTCCGATCGGTGTGGCGGTGATGACCAATCAGGTCGTTAATCTGGGTTGGGCTTATGTCATTACCTTCGCAGCAGCTTTGTCTATCAATCTGGGTATTATCAACATTTTACCAATTCCCGCGCTGGATGGCGGCCGAGTATTATTTGTCCTGATAGAGAAAATCAAAGGTTCAGCTGTCAGTGAGAAAGTTGAAGGTACTATTCATAATGTTGGTTTCGCTCTGTTGTTACTACTGATGGTTGTTGTTACCTTTCATGATGTCTTGCGTTATGGTGGTGCGATTTGGCAGCGACTGATCACTTTATTCTAAGGTATGAAGTTTACTGTCAACGCGCCACAAGGATCACCGGAGCAGCTACTACGTAGTTGGGGTTATTCACCTAATGATAATCGTTCCGGTCAACCCAATTATGTTCGACGCTTGCGACCAGGACAGCTCTGGCCGCGTTACCATCTGTATATTTCACTGCAAGGCACGACTATGGTCTGCGATCTGCATGTTGATCAGAAGCCCGATACTCGTCATTACAATCCGACGCACGCTCATAATGGAGAATATGACGGACCGTTGGTAGAGCAAGAAGTTAATCGATTACAACAAAGTATATGAGTTTATTACTACAATCCAAACTATTCGGCCACACGCGCAAAGAAGTGGCCAAAGAAGAAGCCAGTATCAACGCTCAATTATTGATGCGTGCTGGCTATGTGGAGAAGAATATGGCCGGTGTCTATTCCTATCTGCCTTTGGGACTTCGGGTTCTTCGTAAGATCGAGGATATCATCCGTGACGAAATGAATGCCATCGGTGCACAAGAAGTGCTGATGCCTGCCTTGCAGAACAAAGAAGTCTGGAGTCTGACAGGACGCTGGCAAAACGCCGTCGGCGGCACGATGTATAAGTTCAAAGATTCAGGAGGCCACGAATTTGGACTTGGACCGACGCATGAAGAGGTTATTGTTGATTTACTCAAACGTCATGTCAAATCCTACAAAGATTTGCCACTCTATGTCTATCAGATACAAGATAAGTTTCGTGATGAACCACGTGCCAAATCAGGCTTGCTGCGCGGACGTGAATTTTTCATGAAAGATTTATATTCTTTCACCGCCACCAAAGAAGAAAGTGACGCCTTCTACAAACGAGTACAAGATGCTTACTTCGCGATTTTCCGTCGTTTGGGGCTGGAAGCCTTCTTGGTTGAAGCTTCTGGTGGCACCATGAGCAAGAAGCATTCACACGAATTCATGGTCGTGACTAAGGCAGGAGAAGATGTGACCTATTTCTGTCGTTCCTGTCATTGGGCACAGAATAAAGAAATTACAGAAGTCAAAGCCGGCGATCCTTGCCCACAGTGTGGCCAGCCTCTAGCCGAAGAGAAAACAGTTGAGCTGGGCAACATTTTCGATCAAGAAACGATTTATACCGAGCAAATGGGTGCCAATTTCACCGCTGCTGATGGCAGTATCAAACCTATGTTCATGGGAGCTTATGGGATCGGTGTGAGCCGCGCTATGGGTACTATCGTTGAGGCTAGTCATGATGACAAAGGCATTATCTGGACTCCGGAAGTTACCCCTTTCCACGTTCACTTGATTTTATTGTCTGACGATACTAAAGTAGCGGCCAAAGGACACGAAATTAGTCAGCTGCTGACAGACCGTTGGGACATCTTACTTGATGATCGCGACCTATCGGTGGGTCAGAAGCTTCACGACGCTGATTTACTTGGTATCCCAGTTCAAATCATCGTCGGTCAGAAGAATTTACCTCAAGTCGAGTGGAAGTTGCGTCGCGATATGAGCACGTCCATTGTCGAAGCAGCTGACGTCCAGCAATTATTAGAAGCTTTCTATGCTCAAGCGCCTATTCGGTAAATTTTCCAAGGATCTCGGCATTGATCTCGGTACGGCCAATACCTTGGTATATGTCAAAGACCAAGGTATTGTCATCAACGAACCTTCGGTGGTGGCCATCAATAACCGAACCGACCAAATCCTGGCCGTGGGTCAAGATGCCAAGATTATGATAGGCAAAACTCCTGCCTATATTACGATCACTCGACCAATGGTTGATGGCGTGATTTCTGATTTTGAAGTTACGGAGAAAATGTTGCGCTACTTCATCGATAAAGTGCACAAAGAAAGCTTCACCCTTATCCCGCGGCCGCGCGTAGTTGTAGCTATACCACTGGACATTACCGAAGTAGAGCACAAAGCAGTCGAAGATGCTGTGACTAGCGCTGGTGCCCGAGAAGTATTATTGATCGAACAACCAGTCGCGGCCGCTATCGGTGCCGGACTGCAGATCCAAGAAGCTACCGCTAACATGGTAGTAGAGATCGGCGGCGGAACGACAGAAATCGCTGTTATCTCTTTGGGTGGTGTCGTGACCTGGAAGTCACTGAAATTAGCTGGTGATAAATTTAACGAAGCTATTGCTCAGCATATTCGCGATAAATACAATCTGATCCTGGGTGACAAGACAGCCGAACGGGTCAAGATCGACGTTGGCTCGGCTATGCCCCTGAAAGAGAAGATGTCAGTGACTGTCCGCGGTCGAGATGCTGTTAGCGGTTTACCGCGAGAAATCGACGTTTCGGACACTGATATTCGTGAAGCTCTGGTTAAGCCCTTGCGTATTATTACGGACAATATTAAATTGACTATTGAGAATACACCGCCAGAATTGGTAGCTGATCTGTATCAGCGCGGCTTGGTACTATCAGGTGGAGGAGCGTTGCTACGTTCACTTGATCGCCTGATCGAGCATGAAACCAAGATTCCAGTTCATATTACCAACGATCCTTTAACTAGCGTAGTCAGAGGTACCGGAGTCGTGTTAGAAGAATTCGATACTTTGAAACAAATTCTCTTACCTTCTACACGCGACGGTGCTTGGAAATAATTATGCCCTCCAATCGATTCGCTATCATTGTCACTTCTGTACTTATCCTGGCCGCCCTTCTCTTGGGTGGTCAGTTGGTTAGTGCTTCTTGGTTGCGTTGGTTGTATCAAGCTGAAGCTTCTACCCAGACCAATGTCAGCACTGATCAGGAGCAACGTTTGGCCTTGCTATCTCTACAAGTGGCTGACTTGCAGCAAGTGCGCAAAGAAAATGATGCTCTGAGAGAACAGCTGAAATTTTATTCACGACACGCCTATCACTTTCAAGTAGGCTATATTATCAGTCGCGATCCTTTCAATGATAATTTGATAACCATTGATGTTGGTTCTGTCGAAGGTGTGCAACCTGGTCAGCCGGTGGTGGTGCGTGATGGCATTATAATCGCCAAGATTATCAAAACAGAAGATCACAAAGCTGTAGCCGAGCTTCTAACTAGCGGTTTTAGCAAATTGCCAGTGACCACCGCCGGGCTGAAAGAAACTTCAGGTTTATTGGTTGGTAGTCTGGGTAATAGTCTACGTATGCAGTATATTCCTACCCAGAATCAATTAACCGAGCGGGAGCTGGTAGTGACTTCCGGTTTAGAGAATGCTGTGCCCGCTGGTCTCGTAGTCGGTACTATCGAACGAATTGAATCGCCAGCCTCAGAAGTTTACAAAGTTGCATACATCAAGCCAGTATTGGATTATCAACAGGCTCGGTTAATTTCGGTTATAACAGAATAGTATGCGTTATCTCTACGCTATCACCAGCTTAGTGGTCGTTTTGGTGCAGGTGCTGCTTTTTGACGGTCATCCTTGGGCTTTGATTTCCATGCCACTGATATTTGTGCTGGCTGTATTTATTCGTCGAGGTTTCCAGTGGGCCTTGGTCTACGGAGCAGTCGCTATGTGGCTGTGGGATTTGCATTTCTTCACCTTTGGATTGCGAGCACTACTTCTCCTTATAACCTTGGCCGGCTTACACTTCTTACGCGTTGCATTCTTTTCCGAAAATAGTTTCTTAGGCATTGCTGCTCTGTCTTTGGCTGGCAGTTTGTTCTTTAATGGCTTACTAATTCTATCTCAGGGCATACTACTAGGCTTTCGTTATATTAGCTTGGGCTGGAGTCAGTTCTGGCTCATGCTCCTGGCGTTGGGCATCACCGTAGTTATTTGTTGGTTGGCTCATCAGTTGGGTGAGCGTTGGCATACGATTATAAAACGATGAATTCAGATCCCTTCAAAATCAAAGAGTCGCTTTTCCGCGATAGTCATATCAAGAACTTCAACACCGATCGCACTGAGGGTGATGCTGTATTCTTCAGTTATAGTGCTTCGTGGATTGGTAAGAGTCTTCGTCACAAGACGGTCTGGTTATTTTATGCTTTCGTCATCATGATTTTCGGTGTGCTATTGACCCGAGCAGTCTCGTTGCAATTGGTTCATGGTAATAACTATTTTAGTCAGTCCGAAGGTAATCGCTTGAAAGATATAGTTATCAGAGCGCCTCGGGGCATTCTGTATGATCGCAATGGCAAGCCTTTGGTTTACAATAGCTCGCTATTCTTCCTCTATGTTCACCCAGAAAGTCTGCCCAAGGATCAAACGGAACGGCAAGCGATCTATGATCAGATTAGCGCTACTATCGGTGATACTTCCTGGCAAGATAATCCCAAACTGAAGGGTCGTCAGCCTATTTTGATTGGGGAGAAGCTTCCTTATGATCAGGCTATGAAATTATTGGCCTTATCGCGTACTGTGCCTAGTATTGAAGTGTCATTGGAGCCGAGTAGGCAATATCTGACTGGCTTTGGCTTGTCACATCTTATTGGCTATGTGGGACAGCTGACCGATCAAGATCAGAAGAATCCGGCTTATCGTGATTATGGTTACAATGATGTCGTAGGTAAGGTCGGATTAGAGACTCAGTATGAGAAATATCTTCGGGGTCATAATGGTTATCAGAAATTCGAAACCGATGCTGTCGGCCGTGATGTTTCGCTCTCGGCTTCTCACGATCCAGAGAAGGGTTCTGACGTCTACCTCACTATTGATCTCGATATGCAGAAGAAATTATATGACGCTCTCGATACTATTAGTCGTGACTATGGTAAGAAGCGCTCTGCTGGCGTGGTCATGGATCCCAAGACTGGCGCCATCTTGGCGGCTGTCTCGATGCCTGATTATGACAATAATGTTTTCAGTACTCGACTGACTAAGAGTAATTTCCAAGATTTAATTCTCAATCCTGATAAGCCGCTGTTCAGCCGTTTCGTCGCTGGTGAATATCCGCCAGGATCAACTTTCAAGATCATTATGGCCTCGGCGGCGCTACAAGAGAAAGTGATCGATACCGCCTTCACGGTCATGAGTACTGGAGGAGTGCATATTGGTAATGCCTTTTTCCCTGATTGGCGTCCCGGCGGTCATGGCTTGACCAATATCTATCACGCCTTGGCTGACTCAGTGAACACTTTCTTCTATATTATTGGCGGTGGTGATGGTAAGTCAACTAATGGCTTAGGTGTCGAACGTATCAATAAATACGCCCAATTATTTGGTTTAACCAAGCCCACAGGAGTTGATTTCCCGGCTGAAGCCGACGGTTTCGTACCGACAGAGGACTGGAAACTACAGACCAAGGGAGAGCGCTGGTATCTGGGCGATACTTACAATATTTCCATTGGCCAAGGTGATATTACGGTGACCCCTTTACAAATAGCACACTATACTTCTATAATTGCGTCAGGTGGCCGCGATACGCAGCCTCATTTTTTTGGCCAGTCTGACGCTAAGCTGCCGAAACCCACCTGGGCTAACGCACCGGTCAATTGGCTATCAGCAGATACTATCAATACGGTTCGCAAAGGGTTGCGAGAGACCGTCTTGAATGGTAGTGCCAAGAGTCTGCAGAGTGTCACCGTGCCAGTAGCTGGTAAGACTGGTACTGCGCAGTTTAACAAGAATAAAATTCCTCATTCTTGGTTTACTGGTTTTGCGCCGTATGATAATCCCGAACTTGTAGTCACTATCTTGATAGAAGAAGGTAGCGATCAGGGATACGCGGTCAAAGCCAGTCGTTTATTTTTAGAATCATATTTTAATCATTCGTAAAAACTATGTACGACGAAATTGTTTTATCCCCGTTGGGACGTCAGAAGCTCGAAGAAGAGCTGGATGATCTCAAGAAGAATCGCCGCCGGCAGGTTGCCGAACGCATCAGCTTGGCCAAAGAATTTGGCGACTTATCAGAGAACGCCGAATATCACGAAGCCAAAGAAGAACAAGCCTTCATTGAAGGACGTATTCTGGAATTGGAACACATTCTCAAAGTGGGTCGAGTAGTTGATCAATCAGCCAGCAAAACGGTGAACGTTGGTTCGACGGTCACTATGACCAAAGATGGTAAATCTCTGACCATTCAGCTGGTCGGCGCTACTGAAGCTGATCCGACTAATGGTAAGATCTCCTTGGATTCACCTTTGGGACAAGCTTTGTTAGAATTAGCGGTTAAGGATGAATTTGACCTACAGACTCCGGCCGGTTTAAGTCATTATCGTATCGAAAAAATTAGCTAATGTTTATCAAGAAAATCGCCATTGACTTGGGAACTACCACTACACTGGTAGCACTACCTAAGCGCGGTATTATCATCAACGAACCCTCGGTGGTGGCGATTTCGGTTATTGATCGCAAAGTACTAGCCGTAGGGGACGAAGCCAAAGAAATGATCGGGCGCACACCTGACACCATCGTGGCTTCACGTCCACTCAAAGACGGTGTCATAGCTGACTATCGGACTACGGAGAGTATGCTCAAATATTTCATCGGTAAGGCCACCACAGGCTTCCGTTTGTTTCGTCCAGAAGTAATGATCGCTGTGCCTGCTGGTATTACCTCGACCGAACGTCGAGCAGTAATTGATGCTACGATGAATGCTGGTGCACGCGCAGCTTATATTATCAAAGAGCCGATTGCTGCTGCTATTGGTGCCGATATTCCTATTGGTTCGGCTTCAGGCCATATGATCGTAGATATGGGCGGAGGCACATCAGAAATTGCCGTTATTTCTCTCGGCGGACTAGTGGCCAATACTTCAGTACGTATCGGTGGCAACAAACTGGATGTTGCCATCATGGAGTTCATCAAACGTAAATATAATATGGCCATCGGGGAGCGGACAGCTGAAGAATTGAAGATTCGTATTGGCTCAGCTCAATATCTACCCAAAGGCGAGAAGCTGGAAATGGAAGCCAAGGGTCGCGATATGATTAGTGGTTTACCCCGTACCATCCGAGTAACTTCCGATGATATTACTGATGCTTTGCAGAATGAATTGCAAGGTATTATTAACGCCGTCAAATCAGTGTTGCAGAAGACTCCGCCAGAGTTGGCAGCTGATGTAATCGACAAAGGTATGGTGCTGTCAGGCGGGACTTCTCAGCTGCGTAATATGGATAAACTGTTGTCTCAGGCTACTGGCGTGCCAGCAATGAACGCTGACGATTCGCCGCTCTGTGTCTGCAAAGGTACAGTCATTGCTCTAGAAAATCTCGATAGTTATAAGCGCAGTATATTGTCGGCTCGCTAGTTCTTGACATTTTTTATATTTTATAGTATTTATTAAGGGCTTTCTGCGGTTTGACGATCGCCGTTGCGCTTTCCCAAGAGTTTGCTAAAACTATAGTGATATCTTGAGAAGGCGCAAAGGAGGAAAGTCCGAACACCGCAAAAAATGGTAGTTGCTAACGCCAACCCTCGGTCATATGCGCTTGCGCATTGAACGAGAGGACAAGTGCAACAGAAAGTATACCGCCTACCTTCGCTCACTGTAAGTGAGTTCGGCGGCAGCCTCAATTCAAGGGGCTCGCCCGCCGTAGCTCGCTTGTGGCGAGCGAAGGTGGGTAAGGGTGAAATCGTGTGACCCTTCGCTCACAAAATGAGCTCCGGGTCATCCCCCGAAACTTTAGTGGAGGGGGAGGGTAAGAGCCCACGCGTGCCTATGGTGACATAGGCAAAGAGGTAAACTCTACCTGGTGCAAGGCCAAGTTGTTCGAGCTCAGCTCGACGGGTAGGCTGCTTGATTTCAGTGGCGACACTGAAACTAGAGAGATGATCGTCGCTCCGTCTTTGATGGAGAACAGAATTCGGCTTATAAGCCGCAGAAAGCATGAAACGTTTTGATTTCGTCTTCACTATTCTACAAGTTCCGCTCGACTATCTAATGTTAGTCGTAGCTGGCTTGGCAAGTTATTCTTTGCGTTATCAAGGACTGGTCACACAGGTGCGGCCGGTTTTTTTTGATGTTTCGTATGTTGACTTCGTGCGTTTACTTTTTGGCGTGGCTTTGGTCGGAATTTTAGTGTTTGCTTGGAGTGGTTTGTATCGTTCGGAACGAGTGCTACATTCGGCTGACGAATTTCGCAAAATTTTCCTAGCTGTCTCTACCACCTTACTGATTGTGGTGATCGCTATCTTCTTGCGTCGTGAACTATTTTCTTCTCGCTTTATCATATTATTAGCTTGGATCTTCGCCGTCATATTTATCTCTATTGGTCGAGTAGCACTGCGCTACCTGAAAGGAATCATTCTTAGTCATAGCTCATGGGGCTATTCGATTGCGCTAATAGGTAATGGTGAATCGGTACAGATAATCCAGCGCTATTATCAGAATAAGAAACATCTTGGGTATCATGTACAGGCCGTGGTGCCAGATTTCTCGCCCGAATCACGAGCGCAACTAGAAGCCTTGGCGCGGGCTGATAAGCTTGATGAGCTGGTGCAGCTGCGGACAGACTTCAATGAGGCGCAAACCGAAGAAGTAATCACCTTCTGCAATACGCACCAAGTTAATTTGCTCTATCTGGCTAGCTTCGTGCAAACTCAATTGATTAACTATGAAGCTATCAACATTGCGGGCTATCCTATCATTAGAGTGAAACGAACACCACTCGATGGTTGGGGTCGTATTGGCAAGCGCCTGTTTGATGTAGTTGTATCGGCCTTAGCTCTTATTGTGTTATCACCGTTGTTTCTGATTGTTATGCTGATAGTGCGTCTCGACTCGCGCGGTCCTATCTTATTTGCAGCTATGCGTGTCGGCCAGAAAGGGAAGATTTTTAAACTCTATAAATTTCGTTCCATGATCGTTGGGGCTGATAAGATGAAGCAAGAATTGGCTGCTTTCAATGAACGAGCTGATGGACCGCTGTTCAAAATGACTCACGATCCTCGCATTACTCGTGCTGGTCGTTGGTTACGTCGTAGTAGCTTGGACGAGTTACCGCAGCTGTGGAACGTGCTGATTGGCGATATGAGTTTGGTCGGTCCGCGCCCGCACGAACCAGAAGAGGTATCTCGCTATACCAGTCAATATCGTAAATTGCTGACCATCAAACCAGGCATCACGGGCGCGGCTCAAGTTTCTGGACGTTCAACTCTAACCTTTGATGAAGAAGCGCGTTTAGATATTTATTACATCGAAAATTGGTCGCTCTGGCAGGATATTCGTATCTTAGCCAAGACTCCAGCGGCCTTGATTAACTACCGAAACGCTTCCTAATGAAGATTGCACTGGCCCATGATCATTTGTTTCAGATAGGAGGAGCTGAAACTGTTTTGCGGCATTTCACCCAGATGTATCCGCAAGCACCGCTGTATACGTTGATTTGTGATCAGCGAGGTCGATCGTATTTGCCTGATACCGATATTCGCACTTCCTATTTGCAAAGGCTCGTGGGCGATAGCAATTGGTTCAAATACTCCTTGCCCTTCATGCCGGCTGCTTGGGAACGGTTTGATTTTAGTGACTATCAGGTGGTATTGTCGTCCAGCTCGGCTTTCGTCAAAGGTATTATTACTGCGCCTGAAGCTGTTCATATTACCTATTGTCATAGTCCGATTCGTTATCTCTGGAGCGATAGTCATGAATATTTGGAGCAACTCATGGTGCCTAAGCTAGTGAAGCTCTATCTTTCAGTATTATTTTCGCGTTTACGTTTGGCTGATCAGATGGCTGCTCAACGAGTTAATTATTTTATCGCCAATTCCAATTTCATCGCACAACGCATCAAGAAATATTATCAACGTGACTCGGTAGTGATTTATCCGCCGGTGGAGGTCGCCAAATTTCAATTGGTAGCACAACACGATCCTTTTTTCCTCTTGATTTCTCGTTTACGGCCGTACAAACGAGTTGATCTGGCTATCAAAGCCTTCAACGCTCTGCGTTTGCCGCTGGTGATTATCGGCGGCGGAGAAGAAGAAGTTCGTTTGAAGCGTCTCGCCAAACCCAATATTACGTTCTTAGGAGAGGTTAGTGACCAAGTTCGTAATGATTATTTGTCGCGTTGTCAGGCGCTGATCCATCCGCAAGAAGAAGACTTCGGCATTACTATCGTGGAAGCTATGGCTTCTGGCCGACCAGTGATTGCCTATGGGTCTGGCGGTGCGACTGAAACCGTAATCCCTGGAGTGACGGGAACCTTCTTTAACGATCAATCATGGGAAGCGCTAGCGTATACGGTGATGAATTTTCGTTCCAGTGAATTTGATCCTCTGCGTATTAGACAACAGGCGGAGCAATTTGATAGCGCTATCTTCCGTCAGAAAATTGCCACTTTCATTGCTTCTGTATGCCGTTAACTATTGCGCTTGATTGTCGCCCGCTACAAGATCGTTATCCTACTGGCATAGCTACCTATACTCAAGCTATGAGACAAGCTTGGCTAGGACGAACCGATGTACATTGTCTGAGTCTGACGGTCGGTCGACGCTTTCAGCCACTGGCTGGTGGTGAGCAAGTACACCAATCGCTGCCCGGCAAACTCTTCAACTTAGCTTCAGCTCTTGGTTTATCATTACCGGGACCGCAAGTAGCCATTGATTATTATCTTCTACCACATCCTACACCTTGGCCGAAGAATCGTAAGCCCTATATCGTAACTATCCATGATGTAGCTTATCTGGAACGTCCCTACTACTACAGCTGGCGTCAACGCCTGTGGCATCACGCTATTCATACTCGTCAATTACTAGCACAGGCTACTGGTCTGATCTGTGTTTCTGAAGCTACTAAACAACGATTATGGCAGCTGTACCCGGAACTGCATAGCAAACCATTAGTAGTAATTCCTGAGGGTCTTACGGTGGCTGAGCCCCAGCCTGCAGATGAAGCCAAAGTACGAGGTGGTCAGCTACCAGCTCGCTATTTACTCTACGTCGGTACTATTGAGCCGAGGAAAAATATTGCTTCTTTGATCAAAGCTTTTGATCTGATTCGCCAGCAACAGCCTGACTTGGCACTAGTGCTAGCCGGCAAATACGGTTGGTCTGCTCGTGATTTGCGACGTCAGATCCAAAGGCATCCGGCAATTTATTGGTTAGATTATGTTACCGCTGGAGAGAAATCCTACTTGTTGCAGCGGTCTCAAGCCTTGGTCTGGCCTTCGTGGTATGAAGGCTTTGGCTTCCCACCCCTTGAAGCTGTTTATTGGGGTAAGCCAGTGATCACCAGCTGGTCAACTTCATTACCGGAATTATTGGGTAACCAAGCAGTTTATTGTAATCCTTATAACTATGGTGAGTTAGCTGCTGTTCTGACACAAGTACTTCAGCGACCAGCCGCTACTATGAGATCACAACCACCTAACTATCTTGATTGGTCAGTGGTTGCTGAACGGACATTAGCCTTTATCCAATCCATTCATGAAAATCGTCATTGATGCGCGTTTCTGGGGCACACCTGGAGGCTTCGGTCGCTATCTACAAGAAATTATTACCCGCATTGGCACTTTCGATCATGCTAATCAGTATTATATTATTGTCCGCCGTAGCGCTGGTTTGCCACTGCTAGCGAAGAACGTTCACTATGTGGAGGCTGATGTACCATGGTATGGATGGCGCGAGCAGATCATGATACCGTTGATCTTGTGGCGTTTACAACCTGATTTGGTACATTTTCCGCATTTCAATCTACCGTGGCTCTTTCGTGGGAAATTCGTAGTCACTATCCATGATTTGATCTTATTCCGTTATCCTTCTACTAAGGCTAGTTTGTTGCCCCGCTTATTATTTCGTTGGAAATATTGGGTCTACCGTCAACTGCTAGCGCGAGCTATAGAGCGCTCACAAATTATTATTACGCCTTCGCAATTTACCAAAGATGACATTGTATCTTGGTCACCGCGAGCAGCCGACAAAATCCACGTGATACCGGAGGCTAGCAGTTTAACGGTCAGTACCAGTAGTGATCAAGCTGGGCGTTTGCTCTATGTCGGTAATTGTTACCCTCACAAAAATGTGAATCTTTTATTAGAAGCTTTCAGAACTCTGGCAACAACTAACTCAGAACTTAGTTTGCGTCTGGTGATTCCCAAGGATTATTTCAGCCAACAGACTCTAACTGCTACCGACAGTTGGCCTCAGGACATCAAGCAACGACTGGTTGTTTTACATTCGATTACTGATGAACAGCTGAAACAGGAATATCAGAATAGCACTGTGTATATCTTCCCTTCACGCTATGAGGGATTTGGCTTACCAGGGCTGGAAGCTATGAGTTGCGGCTTGCCGTTGATCGCAGCTCGTGCCAGTTGCTTACCTGAGGTCTTTGGTGAGGCGGCTTATTATTTCACCGATGATAGTCTAGCTGATTTGCAGGTAGCTATTACTAGGGTACTGCAGTCGCCTGAACTTCGTGCCGACCTACGTCGACGTGGTTACCAGCAACTACAGCGCTATTCCTGGGATCAGGCAACGATGCAAACGATTGACCTTTACTTAAAGGCCTAGTTTCAGTATAATTAGGCGTGAACTACCATGCCTAAAACTTCTAAAAAGAAGACCAATTTTGAAACTGCCTTTGCTCAAGAACTGGAGCAGCTAGATCAGTTTCTCTACGATCCCAACGACGCGCCGGCCATAATCGAGCAATCCAATCCTCACAATCGGGTACATGCTAAGCGCAGCTTGAGCAAATTAATTGCTCAGGACGCAGCTGATCAAGTCTATTCTGCTCCGACGGCAAGTAAACCTGCCCAAGCAGCTGAAGTTTCGCCTCATGTCACAGATTTACGCGGATCAGCTCGCAAACAAAGGATTATTGCTGAAGGTTTAGATCATCTTGATCGTCCCACCAAGCCGCAATTTCATTGGCCCCGCTTAAGTCGGCGATCTACCACTGCGCCACAAATTTCTTTTGACCTTAAACCAAGTGTTGAGAAAGTTCAGCCCAGCAAACCTGCTGGCAAGCAACATGCAAAAGCTGAACGTCGTCTAACGGCCGATGTCAATCCTTGGGCGACTTCACTGGCTTTTGCGGTTGTAGCTTTGGTAATTATCTTACCGATCAAATCAGTTTGGGTTGGATC
>CAZPQR010000007.1:0-1311 GCA_964588865.1 uncultured Gammaproteobacteria bacterium | reverse complement strand
TGACTTTAAATAGTGAAAATTTTTATGATTTGCTGCAGGATGAGATTCAGGTCAATTATGACAAGACAGCCAATAAGCCCAAACAAATTCTGAGCGACTTAACTCCTATCCTGATGGATAAGATCATCCAATATCCTGATAAGTTAAAAATCGCCGACGTATTGATAACAGCCCTTGCCAATCGAGACATTCAGCTGTACTCCGAGCATGAAGATATTCAGGCAGAGATCGATGCTTTGGGTTGGTCGGGCAAACAGTACAATACCGATGGTGACTATCTTCAGGTAGTCTCGACTAATATTGCTGGCGGCAAATCTGATGCTTACATCAAAGAAACGATTGACCACCGAGCGTTGATCAAGGCTGATGGTTCAATTGAAGTTACTACCCGCATTACCAAAACTAATGACGCTCCGGCCAGTGATAATTTGGGGTATATGAACAATGTTGATTATCTACGTGCCTATGTGCCGGCTGGTAGCGTACTTCTGGAGTCCGGCGGTTGGCAGCAACCTTCGCCTGATCTTTTCAAAGCGGTAGCTCCGGGCACTACGGCTGATGACTATTTGAAAACTGTCAGCGGTGATATTACGATCGACGATCAGTCAGGCACTCGTATCAATCAAGAAAATGGCAAAACTGTTTTTGGCAATTGGATGCAAGTCAAACCTGGTCAGACTGCTAGTGTTTATTTCCGTTATACCTTGCCACAGCATATCACTATTTCTGATGCCACTGGATCTTTGTTCGTCAATTATTGGAGCCCACACTATCGCGAGATTGATAGCTACAGTTTCTTGGCTCAAGCACAATCTGGTAATGATCACAGCACAATTTCTCACAGCTTGCTGATCGATCCGGCTTACAAGATTATCTGGAGCAGTGCTTTGCCTTCGACCCAATTATCACAAGAAGCCAACGAAGTTAGTTTTGAATTGCCGTTAACTTCGGTGGCCTATCATTCATTATTGCTGGCTGGCCAATAAGGTATGAATAAACTATTTAACCGCTTGAGTAATTCTATCGGCGGAGGCGCTTTGTTGATCGCCTTTTTTTCGCTTATCAGCAAAATATTGGGATTAATTAGAGATCGTTTGTTAGCCGGCCAGTTCGGTGCTGGAGCGGATTTAGATGTTTATTTCGCTGCTTTCAAATTACCGGATTTTATTTTTAACATTCTCATTCTGGGCGCTTTGTCGATGGCTTTCATCCCTATTTTTCAGCGGGTGTATCGCCAAGATCAACAAGCTGGCTATCGACTCGCTAATTCGGCTTTCAATGTATTATTGGCCGCCATGTTGGTACTTACCA
>CAZPQR010000006.1:14362-29264 GCA_964588865.1 uncultured Gammaproteobacteria bacterium | reverse complement strand
GGTCGATTCAGACGGATCAGACCGATCCAATCAAGCAAACGCATGACTTGGAAAGTCGGATCCAACTCCCACCAGCGAGCAGCAAAGTTAGCACTATTGCTACGCGCATGATGATTGTTCTGGAACAACTCACCGACGACGATGATGTCCCAAGGCAAAGAGTTGCATGAGTGGTCGTGTGTCTCCTTGAAGTTCCGGTAGCCGTACATGTGTCCGCACCAGTTCACGATCGCGCCATGAAGCGGTCCCATGACGAAGCTGGGAATCAGGAAGAGCAGCTGCCACGGTGACGTCATGAACTTGAGGTAGATGAAGAAATAGACGAAACCCCAAGCGATGCGGCAGTAGTAGGACTGGCCGATCTTGTCGAGCCAGTACCACTCGGGATAGCCACCTTTGAAGCGAGCTTCAGGCTGGATACGACCCGAGGCAAAGCCCGAATAGCGTGAGCTCGTGCGCCACATCATGGTGAAGAGGTTGCCGATCTGACTGGGCGAATGTGGATCGCGTGGCGTATCGCTGTAGGCGTGGTGCTCACGGTGCAGCAGAGCGTACGGCATCGGCGCCATATAGGTTGAGCCCATCGTCACCCAAGTCAGGAAGTGAACAATACGCTCCACTGCCGGTGACATCGTGTACATCTTGTGTGCGCAATAGCGATGCAAGAAGAAACTCTGGAAAAAAACCGAGATAAACCACTGACAGACGAAAAAGATAGGAATAAACATTGGCCACACTCCTGTGTCGGCGGGAACGATAGGCCAACGTCATCTGACGTGACATACGTAACCATGTAAAGAACCATGGTTAGTATAACACGAATAACCCTTTCTTATGGTAAAATAGTTGAGGTGTTAAAGTTTTCATTTTTAAGTTGTATTTTTTACTTTTTTCTTTTTACTTTCTATGTTCGACCTCAACTCAGACGAATTACGTCTGCTCAAGAAACTCAACACTCCCGCCAAGATTCAAGATTATTTGAATACTTTGGCCATCAATTTTGAGTTACGTCGAGAAACCTGCTACTCCCCGCGAAAGGTTATCAGGCTGCAGACAGCTCATTGCATGGAGGGCGCTATGTTGGCAGCACTGGCCCTGCGAGTGAATGGCCATAAGCCTCTGGTCATGGATCTCAAATCAATTGAAGGCGACGATGATCATGTAGTTACTGTCTTCCGCCAGTACAATCGTTGGGGCGGAATCACCAAGACCAATCACGGTGTCTTACGCTTCCGCGAACCGATCTATCGTGACATCCGCGAACTAGCTGCTTCCTTCTTCCATGAATATTTTCTTCATAGTGGTAAGAAGACACTACGCAGCTATTCCGTGCCGATGGATTTATCCCGTTTCGACCGACGTGGTTGGATGACAGCCGAAGAAGATGTCTGGTATGTACCGGAAACATTGGATCGCATCAAACACTATCCCCTAGTACCGGCCAAGCTGGTCCGGAAATTGCGCTTAGCGGATGAGATCGAGATCGCTATGGGCAAAATGATTGAGTGGAACAAGGACAAAAGCCGCAACTTTACGAATAAAAAGAAATAAGCTAATCTCTAGACATTATGAATAATACCCTAATGCAACAAGACCCCGAAGTAGCGGAAATCATCGCTCGTGAACTGCAGCGCCAGCGCGAAGGAGCAGAAATGATTGCTTCGGAGAATTTCGTTTCTCTGGCGGTCCTAGAAGCTAATGGTTCTGTCCTGACCAATAAATATAGCGAAGGCTACCCCGGCAAACGTTACTATGGTGGTAACCAATTTATTGATGAAGTTGAAAACCTAGCTATTGAACGCGCCAAGAAATTATTTGGTGCTGAACATGTTAACGTCCAACCTTTGTCCGGAGCACCGGCCAATATCGCTGTCTACTCCGCCCTGCTTCAACCTGGTGACACCGTGCTCGGTATGGATCTGTCTCACGGTGGACATTTGACTCATGGCCACCCAGTAACCTACATGGCCAAAATTTATAATTTCGTCCGCTACAAGACAGTGAAGGAAACCGGACTAATCGATTATGATGAAATTGATCGCCTTGCCCGTGAACATAAACCCAAATTGATCCTCGTCGGTTACTCCGCCTATTCCCGCGATATTGATTATGATCGGATCCAAAAGATAGCCACTGAAGTTGGCGCCCTGACCATGGCTGACATCGCTCATATTGCTGGCTTGGTTGCAGCTGGACTGATGAATAATCCAGTACCATTCTTCGACGTAGTCACGACCACGACTCACAAGACCTTACGTGGCCCCCGCGGTGGCATGATCATGTGCAAAGAACAACACGCTGCGACTATTGATAAAGCTGTTTTCCCAGGACTTCAAGGCGGACCTCACGAAAATAATATTGCCGCCAAGGCTATCGCTTTCGGTGAAGCACTGAAACCAGAATACAAAACCTATTGTCAACAAATTCTGAAAAATACCAAAGTGCTGGAAGCTATTTTCAAAGCTAATAATTTTGGCATCTGTTTCCAAGGCACCGACAATCATCTCCTACTCCTCGATGTCACGCCACTGGGACTATCGGGCAAAGAGGCACAAGAGTTACTTGATGCTGCTTCTATCACGGTTAACAAAAATATGATCCCCGATGATCCACGCAAACCAATGGATCCTTCTGGTATCCGTCTCGGTACTCCAGCCCTAACCACCCGTGGACTCAAAGAAGCCGACATGGAAATCATCGGCCAGACGATCGTGGATATTCTAACCAAAAAAATTACGCCCGAAGCTGGCAAAGCTATTGTCCTCGATCTGATGAAACGGTTTCCACTCTACCCAGAACTCGGTACTCGCGACTAGGGCTAACTATAGAAACTGGGAATTAGGAACTCGAAATTAGGAATCAGCTCAAATATTTAGTTTCAAGTTCCCAATTTCTAGTTTCAACTTCTCTAGTTTCCAATTTCAAGTTCCCAATTTCTAATTTCCAATTTCTTATTGCATGCCTCAACCTATCGATATCAATCTAACCGTCATACCTGAACCGCTGCCTGATCCGCGGATTATTGATGGTAAGCTAATCGCCGAACAGGTCAAAGAAGAAGTCAAAGGCATGATCGCTTCTGCCAATTTGCATCCTAACTTGGCAGTTATTTTGGTTGGTGATGACCCAGCTTCTAAGCTCTATATCAAAATGAAAGAAGCCGCTTGTCTGCAAGTCGGGATCACCCTGCACAGATATTTTATGCCGGCCAATATTCCAACCAGCGAATTGGAAGCGACGATTGATTTCTTGAACCAAGACGAAGAGATTGATGCCATCTTGGTCCAACTTCCGTTGCCACCAGGATTTGATACTGACGCTCTCATCAGTCGTATTGACCCTGCCAAAGATGTTGACGGTTTCCATCCAGCCAATATTCAAGCTTTGCGTGATGGACAACCACGTCTCATCCCTGGATTGGTGTTGGCGGTACTCAAATTACTCGAAGCGACCAAAGAAGATTTAGCTGATAAGCAAGCTTTGATTATTGCCAATAGTCCTGTCTTCACCGTGCCGATGGAAACGATGTTGCAGCCACTATGCAATCAAGTAACACTGACTGATCCTGAAGCTGGTGATAGGGAACGACTGTGTCAGGAAGCAGACATTATCATCACCGCTGTCGGGCAAGCTAATTTCATCACTGCTGACATGGTCAAGCCAGATGCCATCATTATCGATATCGGCATTACCAAAAAAGCGACTGGCCAAACCTGCGGTGACGTCGATTTCCCTTCTGTGCTAGACAAAGTTTCACATATCACTCCTGTGCCCGGTGGCGTCGGACCCATGACCGTGGCGATGCTACTTTTCAACACTGTTATCCTAGCCCAAAAGTAACCTTCTGATATATTAGAATTAAATCAATAACCCTCAGTTTTAACTTTAAGGATTTCATCTTGCTACCTTTAACAACTTCTTAAGATAGAACACTCAACGAGTAAAGATCACTCTCTGGGGGTTTGGGGTCACATACTTGTTTGAGCCCAAGAAAAAAAAGATTATAATAAATAGACCGAAGCGAGTCTATGTGACCCCAAGACTTTTGATTACTTTTGGTCACAAAAGTAATGCCCGAGCGGCGAGCGATAATACCTAAATACTATCGTGAGCTATCAAAGAGTAGAGATAGGATTATCTAGTATGTGAGGAGTAAGATTATATGTCTTCATTGGTCTCTCGAATATACAACTAAAGCTATGCCTTTACGCTCTCACACCAACTAATGCAACCTGTTTTCTGATTAAATATAATCCCATTAGATAGCTCAATCTAATGGGATTGACAATAATTTACTATAGTTGTACACTATAGAAACAGCCCTTTTTCATGCAATAATCGTTCCCTCCCAAGGATAGGAGAACTGTTGTGGCCACCAAGTTCAAGAGGAAGTATCTCGTAGACGCTTCAGCCGTTACCCCGCCGCTCCCGCCGAACGAACCCCGCCTGTATGAGAGATGGGCTGTTTCCGAAGCCCAGGCCTGCCAGTTCGTTGGCCGGCATCTCAAGGACAAGCTGAAGCGCTTCATTCACTTCGGCCAGCTGGAAGCCACTGAGGATACTTCGGTGGCACCCATTCCCACCGGTCGGCTGACGACACGGCGCGATGAGCAGGATCACTCCTGCCATCCCCATCTGCTTCAGCTGCCTCTTTTCGAAGAGTCTTCTCGCTGAACCACAGCCCCCGTACTTAACCGTGCGGGGGCTTCATTCTTGACGAAAAACCTTAATTTGACTAAGCTCATGGCGGTTTCGTTCCTCTCACTATCAACGTCACACCACGTGGAGGTGTTATGCCTATCAGCTGGCAAGAGCGATTCGATCTGTGTACAGTCGAGGAAGTTCTCACGCGACGGTGGGAAAGAGTACTTCTCAATACTCGCCGTAAAACTCCATCACCCCTGCTTAAGAACTTGGCTGCTAATTTGTCTTTTCTGGCTATTCCGGACCTGACTGTTAGAACCATTTCAATAGCTCAATTGTCCAATGGACCAGATCTTCGCCTTCACTGCGAATTCTGGCGAGCGCTGTCAGAAAAACTTATAGATGAAGTACTTAAGTTGACTGACAATCAGATGGTTCTTACGGATACGGGGCAAATCAGCTTCATCAACGTAACAGTCGTGACACAGCGGCTGATAGGTGAACGCTTTGAATCGTTTAACTGTTTCGATTATCAGAAACAGTCTGATGATTACAAAGCGGGCATCGGTGAACTCTTGGCAAAAAATCTGAGCGTCCCCATGATTGCTGATCTGGCTTACACCTGGCAGCGACCTGACGCTGAGCATTACTTCCTCCCGTTGATGGACCTTATGGCTGCAGGCAACTGGCCGCTGGGTTTCATCGAACCCAACGTGCTGCTGGTACTGACCAGCTAACATACACGCCTCGAGCACAAGCTCGAGGCGTTCTTTTTTTGAATAATCTCTGGCGATTTAAAACTTCCTAAAATAACCCCTTCTGCCAATTCTTCATCTCTCCCACATCTTGAGCTACCTTGATACGCGGCAGATCAAATTGTTTCGGTCCCACTGTAGCGTGCGAGAAAGCCGTAATCTTATCACCATCAACCTTCTGAATATCGATAGTGTCTTGAATTACCTTACCATCGTCTCCAATATAATCAATGTTGAGCTGACGACCCTTGAGCAGAGCATTCTTAACCGTATCAGAGACTGACTCGCCCTTCTGCCAACTGATCGGAATCTTCTCTTTCTTACCGCCGGTACTGTACCAGATATTACCATGCGCCAAACCATAGTCGTAAACTTCTTTGGTCACTTTGACATCATCGAGACAGTACTTGATCAAGCTATTCCAATCCCCTGCTCGATAATAACGGATTGCATCCAAACCATCACCCGACTTACCATAGCCCAAAGTTTCTTGCGCTACACTTTCGAGCTTCAGACGGCGACCGAGGACATTGGTAATCTCCTCGAGAATATCCAGATGCGGTAATTGCCCCAGATTGAAATTGGGGTAGTACGGTTGCAGCACCGTGAAATCAAAATGCTTACTATTGAAACCGATGATCAGATCAGCAGCTCGGAGCCAATCCAACATTTCAGCAAATTCTTCTTCGCGGAAAGCGCGATATTGATCACGCGCATAGGAATAGACGCCGCAAACGGAAACTCCCAAGAGGTGAGAGTTATGATGACCTCCTACTTCGTCGAAGGTTTTCTGACTCTCCAAATCAAGTACAATTTTATCTTTCATAGATAGTTATAAGCGATCAATCGATGGCAAGAAACTCCGCTCGCCATCAGAACCGATTTCTATTATATCATCTTCTGAATTACGACTATCCCCAGCCAGAAGTTCCTTAGGGATATCGCGCAAGAAATCAGAAGCTTGATTGATACTTAACGAATAGGAAGAGCCAGAAACAGGGTAGGATAAGAATAATTGACGTTTGGCACGCGTAACCGCCACGTAGAAAAGACGTCGCTCTTCTTCAATACCACCCTCTTCGCGCAAAGCACGCGGATGTGGGAATGATTTATCAGAAACCTGCATGATAAATACCGCATGCCACTCCAAGCCTTTGGCCTGATGGACTGTCGATAGCACCACCTTGCTCTCATGCCGAGTATCGTCGCTACCCCTGATAGCATAATTTTCTTGCAAGCTAGTCTCAGCCAAGAATTCATTGAGGTCATTATACTTATCGGCAAACACGGCAAACTGTTCCAGATCATCTAAGCGCTGACGGTAATCAGCGTAAGCCGCTGAAACATAGTTGCCATAGTCGATCAGCAATAAACGAATTAGTTTGCCGACTGAAGCCTCCTTGCTATCGTCGAGAACTTTCCGTAACGAACGCCGTAAGGACTGCCAAGCGGTATTGGCCAAAGCTGGTAATTGAACATTGGCGTTTAAGACAGCTTCAAGCGTCTCGAACTCCTTCACCTGTTGTACAATCTTCTGAGCCGCTACTTCACCGACTCCCGTTTGCAATAATAGGATACGACGCCAAGCAGCTTCGTCCTGACTATTGGCGAAGAGCTTAAGATAGGACAAAATATCTTTGATATGTGCCCGTTCGAAAAATTTCAATCCCCCGCGCATCTCATACGGTATCAAGCGACGATTGAGTTGCAATTCTAATTCTTGTGACTGATGTGCCGCACGGAAAAGCACGGCGATATTAGATAAATTAACACCCTCTGATTCCAAGGTTAGGATACGTTGCGCGATCCAGGACGCTTCTTCGCTCGGATCCTGCGCTACTAATAATTCCGGTTTGATGAAAGGCTCTTCTTCGGTATACAAATTCTTCTTGAACTGTTTGGCATTCTTGGCAATCACTGTGTTGGCTAATTTCAAAATTTCTGGAGTCGAGCGATAATTGCGTTCCAATCGAAAGACCTTGGCATCAGGGAAATTATGAGGAAAGTCCAAAATATTTTGCACTCGGGCTGCTCGGAAAGAATAAATACTCTGAGCGTCATCACCAACGACTAATAAATTGTGGTGATCGGCTGCCAATAATTTCACGATCTCATCTTGAATATAATTGGTATCCTGATACTCATCGACCAAGACATAATCCCAATGCTTGGCAATGACGGTGCGCCATTGCGGGTTCTGTAGCAAGCGCAACAGATAGATCAACATATCATCGAAGTCCAGCGAGCCACTAGCTTCTTTCTTACGTTGGTATTCGCTGGCCACCTTCTCAATGAATTCCAATTCTTTGACCTGTTCAGGATATTTCTGCTCCACTGCTGCTTGGATAGTCTGACCCGAATTGCGGGCGAAACTGATAATGCCTTTGATCAAAGCTGGACTCGGTTTCTTGACCGTTGGTTTGCCACCGACGAACTCTTTGATGGCTGCTTTGATCAACGACTGACTGTCATCTTCATCGAGAATGGTGAAGTTGCTTTTCAGATTTAAGAGCTTACTATATTTGCGCAACAGTCGATTGGCCACATGATGGAAGGTACCACCCCAGAATGGTTTGTTGCCACCTCGTCCAGCCAATAGCTGCTCCGCCCGACTAATCATCTCGTGAGCTGCTTTGTTGGTGAAAGTGAGTAGCAAGATCCTATCTTTGGCAAAGCCATGATCAATCAACCAAGATAATCGATAAATCAAGGTTCGTGTCTTACCTGATCCTGCGCCAGCCAAAACTAAAGCCGGCCCCGGTTGACTCTCAACCACGGCCAACTGTTCGGCATTCAATTCTCCGGCGTAATTAACCTTCTGATCGCTCATGAGGGTTACCGAAGAACTTAGCCGACAGATCTGCCAGAGCCTGATCCAAAGATTTGGGATCACGGATGGAGCGGCGTAATTCTGCCTTCTGACGGCGTACAAATTTGCGTACTGATTGTGGTAATTTACGGGTCATAGCTTGACCATTATAGCAGTCGTCCTTGATTATTCAATGGTCATTGACAGACGATAATAATTATCATATAGTATCCCATCTGCCTGGCCTGCGGTGCACCATAAAACTGGTACTGCGCATGCACGCCACTTACTTATCGGGTACTGCGGGTCAGGCAGCTTACGGGCCGCAAGTCTCACCATGACACTTGCGGCCCTCCACTTTTATAGCTACACTTGCTTCGGAAAGAAGTTCAAAGTGTTAAGTTCTAAATCCTAAACAATATCGAATTTCGAATTACAATATTTAAACTATCTTTAAAATATTAGAACCTTAGAATATTGAAACTTGTTTAGAACTTCGAACTTAGGATTTAGAACTTGCTTATCCTATATTCTTATCTCTTAACTCTTCATTCTTAATTACAGTCATGTCTTTCTCCCTCGGCATCGTAGGCCTACCCAACGTCGGAAAATCAACTTTGTTCCAAGCCTTAACCAAGAAAAAGGTTGATGCTTCCAATTATCCCTTCTGCACCATCGATCCTAACGTTGGAGTCGTAGCTGTGCCAGATGAACGCTTAGAAAAATTGGCTATCATGTCCAAATCTGCCAAGGTGGTGCCAACGACGATTGAATTCGTTGATATTGCTGGCTTAGTCAAAGGCGCTTCACAAGGTGAGGGTCTGGGCAATAAATTTCTGAACAATATCAAAGACGTCGACGCTATCGTCCAGGTAGTGCGTAATTTCCAACATGCTGACGTCATCCATGTGCATGGCAAAGTCGATCCCCAGAACGATCAAGAAGTTATCAATCTGGAATTGATCTTAGCCGATCTCGAAGCAGCTACCAATCGATTATCTCGCGCCAAAGCCCAAGCCAAGGGTGTAGTACCCAAAGAGCTAACCGCTGAGATCGCCATCCTCGAACGAGTGGTCAAGCATTTGGAGTCCAACCAATTTGTACGACTCCTGGATCTAACTCCGGAAGAAAAGAAAATAATCAAAGGCTTAAATTTTCTAACCATGAAGCCCATGCTCTACGTCATGAATGTTGACCAAGAGCAATTGCAACAGCCGATGAATTTACCACCTGACGCTATCCGCATCTGTGCCAAATTGGAATCTGAGTTAGCAGAACTGACCGATGAAGAACGGGCTGAATTTTTGCAAGAATTAAAATTACACGCTTCCGGCTTAGATGATTTAATAACTGCCAGTTACCGATTACTCCAACTTCAGACCTATATCACTACTGGTCCAGAAGAAACCAAAGCTTGGACCATCACCGTCGGGACGAAAGCACCACAAGCAGCTGGAGTGATTCATACTGATTTCGAAGCTGGCTTCATCCGCGCTGAAGTGGTGAATTGGCAAGAGTTACTCAATGCCGGCAGCTGGTCTGGAGCGCGTGATATTGGTAAACTCCGCATGGAAGGCAAAGACTACGTGATGCAGGACGGAGATGTAGTTCATTTTCATTTCAACTAGTTAATTTATAGATTTAGATTACCAACTCACCGGAAACCCGATACCTTCGGGTTTCCTTTATTTTCTAACGCAACGCCATTAATTTGCTTAGCTAAAAACTATTAAAATGGGGTTGACTTTTATCTAAATCCATGCTACAATGTCTTATGTAAGCTCATTCCAGTTTCGGAAAATAAAAATAAACATCAGAATATCCACTCGTAACCAACACCATTCTGATGTTGGTATTTTTTTATCGTTCTTTCGGTCACAAGCGACTGACTACAACTAAGAGCCACCCATTTAGGGGCTACCCAATAATACGTTGTGCTCACTGCGCTACCCCAACGCCACCTAGGCGTAAAAACAAAACTGAATCACTATGCAAGCCTCAACCAATTGAGGCTCTAGCCTCGGACACCCATGCTTGGATCCGGGGTTTATGCTTTTCAGACAAAATTATGTGGTTGCTTGACAATGAAAATTACCTGCTCTATTATGAGCCAGTAATTTGTAGTTCATTTTTGTTAGGCGCGGCAGCACAGACGAAGAACCTCCTGCGTTAATAGTTGAGTTCAGTACTCTTATGGGCACCTGTGTGGCGTTCTCGCAGATGTCACACCAGGACGTGTTGTCGCAAACACTCCAACCCGCTGCCGCGCCTAACTTCTCTACTGTCACCTCGGTGACAACTTCACGAACCCACCCGTCAAACGGTGGGTTTTCTTTTTGCTCGTGAGACTTCCAGCATTGACAAGATAACCAAACCATGATAGTTTGCGACTAATCGATCTTTTTTGTGACAAGTAACAGACTAACGGATGGCGCCCTGTTGTCCGCCGGTCATCGACCAGCTGTTGTGGCTTCACCTCCACCTTTGGCAGCATTACCGCCGAGTTACTTGTCACATTTATTTGGCACTACTGATGCATCTTCTGCCCTGGAGCCCTGCATTCAGAGTGCTGGCCGAACTCGCAAGACTATCGAGGATTTCCACCTTCGAGAGTCCGCCCGCGAGTTCGGCCTCTTTTTTTCTCTACCTTATATTCATTGCCTCGTTACACGAGGCAAAAATTAAATGAAGAGAACCCGCCGTAGCTCCGAACGAAGTGCGGAGCGAAGGCGGGTCAGCAGTGTATCGGTATCCAATAAGAATATTTTTCTACTTTTGTCTTCTGCAACGAGGCAAATTTCAAATGGAGTGAACCCGCCATAGCTCCGAACGAAGTGCGGAGCGAAGGAGGGTCTGCAGCCTTGACGTTCACCTAGAATTGTAATAGTTTACCAAATACTAATCTGTACCTTGGCGCTCTCCTCTGTGAGTCCTACGATATTCCTCTCGAGGGATATCGCTCCCTGCAATACGCTCTGCGGAGCGTATAGGCAGGAGGAGAGCGCCGTATTTTCTCCGCCCACAAAGACCTGTATTCCTTCGGGAATATCTAGTTGCCACGTTTCCTCCGCGGTGGATCCGGTCGTGGGCGGAGAACCTAAAACAACACCCTGTACCAGAGGTACAGGGTGTTTCATTTATCAGTTTAAAATGTCTCTGCCAGTTACAATAATTTCTGTGTCACGTCTTGAGGCGCGGTCAATCCCATATGTTCGTAACCGCGTTCGGTCACGACTCGTCCTCTCGGAGTACGCGCTAAGAATCCTAGTTGCATTAAGTATGGTTCGTAGATCTCTTCGATCGTACCCATATCTTCTTGCATCGAAGCAGCTAGAGTAGTCAGTCCGACCGGTCCACCGTTAAACTTTTCGATAATCGCTAGCAGTAACTGCCGATCCAATTCTTCCAAACCAGATTGATCGATACCGAGCATATCCAAAGCGTCTTGAGTCTGACGCAAGGTGATACGTCCACCGTCGCCTTTGACTTGCGAGAAATCACGCACCCGTTTCAAGATTCGATTGGCGATACGCGGAGTGGCGCGACTACGTCGAGATATTTCTACCGCAGCGTCATCATCTAGATCAAGCGAAAGTAGTTGTGCCGAGCGACGGACGATCTGACCGATCTCTTCTTTGCGATAGAAATCCAAACGATAGGTCACACCGAAACGATCTCGCAGCGGTGCTGATAACAGATTGAAACGAGTCGTAGCGCCAATGATAGTGAAGCGTGGTAATTCCAATCGTACCGTCTGAGCGCTTGGACCTTTGCCAATGACCAAATCAATCGCGCAATCCTCCATCGCTGGATAGAGAATTTCTTCTATCACTTTGTTGAGACGGTGAATCTCATCGATGAAGAGAATATCACCGGCTTGCATATTGGTTAGGATAGCAGCTAGGTCACCAGCCTTGGTAATGGCTGGGCCAGAGGTGGTCTTGATATTAACTCCCATCTCCCGAGCGATGATATGAGCTAGGGTGGTTTTGCCTAAGCCAGGAGGGCCGTAGATAATGACGTGTTCAATTGGTTCATTGCGCTGCTTGGCGGCCTGCAAGAAAATATTGAGATTATTCTTAACCTGCTCCTGTCCAATGTAGTCTGCCAAGAAGCGTGGACGCAAAGTCAGATCCCAGGTCTTATCCTCGGGTAATTCCTTCAAGCTCAAAGCTCGCGCTAAATCATCTAACATATAGGGTCACAGTACCATGTATAAGGCCCTATTTCAACCGTATTCGTCAACTAGTAGACAAAGAAGCGAACTGAGTCAGTTCGCTTCTATATGACGTCTAGTGAATAAATTTATTGTCCGCTACCCAAGTCCCCGACCGTGATCTTGCGGAGATCGTCGTTTTTGATACCGAGAGAAAGATAACGCATCAACTTGTAGGCTTGTTCTCCGTCACCCAAGAAATAACGTTTGCCATCTGCTGGATTAATATACCAGGCTTCACCGTGAGCGTCAGTCTGCAATACTATTCTACCTTTTAGACGATCAACTAGCTTGGTATCTGAAGCAATCTTATTAGCTCCTAAGGGGTCGAAGCCATTAGACACTTCCATACCGTCACTATAGCTATCATTATCGGAATCTACATTGTTGGGATCAGTGCCCAGCGAAGCTTCTTGAGAATCTGATAATCCATCATGATCAGTATCAGTGCCACTCATGGTAGCGTCGGTCACTGGTGCGACTGGAATCTTATTGAGATCAACAGTACTAATTCCTAATCCGAAGGCACGTAATGCCTGATAGGCGCTGTCACCATTCTGAAGATAGAATCTTTCATTAGTTACTGGGTCGATGTACCAAGCTTCGCCTTTGTTTTCGACTTGAAGTAATATTTTACCTTTCAGTCTGTTGGTCAAACCAGCGTCAGCACTTCGACTCAACTGCTTCTCCTGCGCCACGACTTTGGATTCAACTTCTGTCACCGGAATTTGTAAGTCTCGTATATGTTTGTGCAAGGTTTCGGCTGGTGACGACGGATTGGATACTGGTCCGGGATAGACGACCGGTGGCGTATCATCAGCATGTGGTACTTCTGTAGGCTGTGGCTTCACCGGCGCGATACCGACACCCATTGACTTAGTCGTAAACGTATAAATAGGTGAAGTGACTTGTGCATGAGAAACTTCATCGACAGCAACGATATAATAGTTATATTTTGTGGCGGCTTTCAAATTGTCCAGAATAAATTCATGGAATGTCTGGAACCAGGTAGTCGGTGCTAACGATTGATAGGCTTCAGTACCCTTGGCTTGACGGAAGAATACTGTGTAGGAACTCGGCTTATTGCTAACCCAGACTACTTGGGCTGTCGAGGTGGTGAGATTATAGACTTCGACTGAATAGGGCAAGATCACCAAATCATGAGCAGTGTCCGTAGTCTCTAGATACATAGCTGCCGATGGTCCTCTATCATCTTGGGCCGTACCGATGCCACTAATCCTAATAGCGAAATGATATTGATCAAAATAATAGGTCTGACTGCCAGGGTAGAGATCATCCGTGGTATAAACCACATTACCAGCAGAATCTAACACTTCAAACTGGACAAAGCTAAATCCAGCTGGCCAAACGCACGTAGCATCACACGGTTCGATACGTTTAACTCGCAGCGATTTCTCGTCTGTCAAATCCACTCTGTCGCCTTGATAAACTATCTGCTGCTCATTACGGGCTGCACTTACCGTCGACCAGCGAATACCAGCAACCGGTGAAGCGTCGGTGCTATTGCCATTGTAGGTTGTACCGACATAATAGACTTCCAGACCGAAACCATACTGTGTTAGATAATGAACTCCCGAGCCAACCACTACCGGCCCCAAGGTAGCGACTACATCGTTGCTATTCTGCGGAGAAACCTCGAAGGTAGCCGATCCCAGCGTGCCATTGGCATCTCCTGGTTCTATCGACTTAACATGAACGAAATAGTTAGTATTGGGATTGAATCCTTCATAAGGAAGCAAATCTAGTGTTCTCCTGATCTGACTTTCTTCTGCAACGGTTACCAAATCAATCTCGTAAGTATTGTTGGTCTCATCAGATTCAGCTACCGTGTTTAGCGGATCCACTACAATTTTTAATTTATGTGTGGCTAATTTCGGAGTCCAAGTATAAAATTCATCCTCCGATCCAGTGCCTCCACCAATTATGCCATGAGCGGCCAATCGTTTCTTAAAAACATTATCAATATAGATATCGACACTAGTTGCTCCTGAGGTACCCGTTCCCTTGTTGGCAATAATGGCCTCTACCGTAATCGGTTTATTTACTACTACTGAATAGTTATTAACCTTATCAATTTGGATGTTGTCACGATTCTGATAACGATCCAATAAATACTTAACCGTTAGATCGGGCTTAGCGGGTTCTGGCTCAATCGGAGTAATGGTGCCACCGGGCTCGCCACCTCCGCCGCCATTACCAGCATCGATCGGCGTCTGGCTGGCAGCTAAGGAATAATTAAAAATAACAAATAGGCTCACCAGCATTACGGTGAGTCCAACAATTGATAGAATCCTCTGCTTCATAGTGATTTTTATTTTTCGCCCAGAGGGCGATATTGTTTAGTTAATAGTGCGGCAGCAGAGGAACTGCAGTACTAATCGTTGAATTTCCTAAGGAAATCAACATTAATACCGTAATATTAGCACATTTTTTGCTTTTTGTCAAAGATTTGTCATT
>CAZPQR010000006.1:6413-14262 GCA_964588865.1 uncultured Gammaproteobacteria bacterium | reverse complement strand
AAGTCCCTGTTTCTTTCAACTTTTAACTAATATCTTCCAACTACCTAGATCAACACCAACGAAGCTAGCTCATCCGCCTCTTCTTTGAAGCGCATCAGACGAACACCTTGAGTAGCGCGACCAAGGATGGAAACGGATTTGATCGGCATGCGGATGACCTGTCCCATCTTGGACATAATAATAGCGTCGCCATCATGTTTGCTACTGATGATACGGACAGCTTTGATCTCGCCGGTCTTGGCAGTGACATTAGCAGTCTTGATACCCGAACCACCGCGTCCTTGAACTTTGTATTCTTTGACTGGAGTACGTTTACCATAACCCTTACTCATAACTACCAGTAGCTGCTCCCCGACTTGGATCTGTCCTTCGGGCAATAAATCCATACCAACAATCAAATCATCACCCTTCAGACGCATACCACGGACACCAGCAGCATTGCGACCCATTTCACGAATATCTTTTTCTTTGAAGCGAATAGCTTGTCCTTTGGCCGAGACCAAAATAATATCGTCTTTGCCGGTACTCAATTTGACCCATTGCAATTTGTCACCGTCTTTCAATTTGAGAGCGATCAAACCACTGCGCCGAATATTGGAGAATTTATCGATACCGACACGCTTGATCAAGCCATGCTCCGTGACCATGACCATGTATTTGTAGAGACTGAAATCAGCACTCTGCAAAATAGAAGAAACTTTCTCTTCCGGTCCTAATTGCAAGAAGTTAACAATATTAGTTCCTTTGGCAGTACGAGAAGCCGGTGGTACATCATAAGCCTTGAGCTGGAAGACACGTCCTCGCGTAGTGAAGAACATCAAATCATCATGAGTATTGGTTCCCATGAAATGCTCAACTTCATCTTCTTCTTTGGTCGTCAAACCGATGACACCCTTACCACCACGTGACTGAGTCTTGAAGGTATCTGGCGGTAAACGTTTGATGTAGCCATCATGAGTAATGGTGATGACCGCTGGTTCATTGGGGATCAGGTCTTCGGCTGTCATCTCTCCTACTCCGCCTTTGACCACGCGGGTCTTGCGTTCGTCACCGTATTTATCTTTCAAATATTTCAACTCATCGACAATGATACCGGTGATACGTTTCTCGCTCTTGAGAATGTCCATCAACTCTTTGATCAAGGCTAACTTCTCTTTCAATTCACCTTCAATCTTCAAACGCTCCAAGTTAGCCAAGCTCTGTAAACGCATCTCCAAGATAGCTGTAGCCTGGCGGTCAGATAGTTTGAAATGGGAAATCAAATTGGCTTTGGCAATTTCTTTGTCCTTGGAAGCGCGGATAGTCTTGATGACTGCATCGATCTTATCCAGAGCCATGACCAAGCCTTCGAGGATATGAGCGCGGTCACGGGCTTTCTCCAGATCAAATTCGGTACGGCGACGGATGACGACGCGACGGTGCTTAAGATATTCTTCGAGGAAATTCTTCAGTGTCAGGACACGAGGCTGCAGACCATCGACCAAAGCCAATAAGTTGGCATGGAAGGTCTCTTGCAGTTGGGTAAATTTGTATAAATTATTGAGAACCTTCTTGGGGTAGGCGTCTTTCTTCAATTCAACTACGATGCGGACACCATCGCGGTCTGATTCATCACGGAGATCTTTGATACCTTCGACTTTCTTCTCACGTACCAGATTGGCGATAGATTCTACCAAGGTTGATTTATTAACCTGATAAGGAATGGAAGTGACGATGATACGGAATTGACCTTCTTTGGTCTCTTCGATTTCGGCTTCACCACGAATAACGATACCGCCCTTACCGGTTGAGTAGGTGGCTTTGATATCATTCCAATTGTAGATCACTCCTCCGGTCGGGAAGTCTGGGCCTTTCACAAATTCCATCAGATCATCGACATCACAATCTGGATGTTCAGTCAGATACATGATGGCATCGACAACTTCTGTCAGATTGTGTGGCGGGATACTAGTCGCCATACCAACAGCGATACCGACGCTACCATTGAGTAGTAGGTTTGGTGCTTTGGCTGGTAAGACAGTCGGCTCTACTTGAGAACCATCATAGTTAGGTGCGAAGTCGACAGTATTTTTCTCAATGTCGAGCAATAAATCTTCGGCCAGCGGTCGCAACTTGGCTTCGGTATAACGCATAGCAGCGGCGCCGTCACCGTCCATCGATCCGAAATTACCTTGTCCATTGACCAATTCGTAACGCATGGAGAAATCTTGGGCCATACGAACCATCGATTCATAGATAGCGCTATCACCATGCGGGTGATATTTACCCATCACTTCTCCGACGACCGTAGCTGACTTACGGAATTTGCCGCCAGGGCGCAAACCGATATTCCACATAGCGTACAGGACGCGACGATGTACTGGCTTAAGTCCATCACGAACATCTGGTAACGCACGAGCCACGATAACGCTCATGGCGTAATCCAGATAGGAGGTCTGCATCTCCTCTACCAACGGCTGCTGCAAGAGCATCTCACCGCGTGGTTCGATTGGTTCGGTACTAACTTTGCTGGATTTATTCTTTTTTACTAAACGGGCCATACAATATTATTATTGAGCTGTTGAAGTTGCTGATTTGGTTGGTGGGACAGTGGCTGGAGTCGTCGAGGATAAAAATTTGGCATTGTCCTCTAATAATTTGAGAAAGTCATTGTTGTTCTTATCCAGATTCTGCATGACTTGATTCTGCTGCTGTGTACTTGGTCCGCGGAATACTCCCACTCGGTACAAAGCCCACCAGACGAGCAAGACCACCACGAGGACGATGACGAAGACGATCTGCAGAGTTGTTTTGGTTTTGTCAGTCATATTAGACAGTCAGGACAACGACGCGAGTATCCTCGGTCATCACATCCTTCTTAGTGATCTTAAGTTTGTCGGTGGTTTCGTGTTTGGCTCCGTATTCTTTCAAGAACGGTTCCACCGCTTCCAAACCCTTGCTACCGCTGATCTTGGTATAGGCAGGGACAACGATACGTGGCTCGAGCTGATTGATGACACTAGCAGCTTCTTTGGCTGTCATGACATCACCGCCACCGACCGGAACGATCAAGACATCGACACCTTCAATCTTCTCTAATACTTTGGTCGACAGATCTTTGCCTTTGACCGGTCCGAGCCAACCAATGGTGATGCCACCCATGTCTAACCAATAGACGATGGAAGAATGATTGTAAGCAATGCCATTAACGAAGACACCTTTGACTTCGTATTCACCAGGTGTGTCAATAATGAAAGCGTCATCAGAAGTACAGGCTAGATCGTCTTTGGTCTTGGGATGACTGAGCACCAAGATATCGGTACTGGTCTTGCGTAATTTAAAATTCGACTCGGCGTACACTGGGTCGAAGATGACAGAAATATTGTTGTCTTGGAGGCGGAAACAGCCGTAGCCAGACCAGGAAATTTGCATGAGAATTGAGGCTAAAATTAGTCAATTAGAACGTGGTAATAGTAGCAAAATAAAGAGCATGCGTAAAGGGGGAAACCTAAGTCAAAACCGAAAAGTCAAAAGTCAAAATTACAGCCAAAAAGTCAAAACCTTTCCTTCTGCGAACCGACCTTGGTGAAGCAGTCTAGTTTATCCAGTTGAATCGACTAGATTGCTTCGTCGCTGCGACTCGCAAAATAAAGAACCCCGACTCTCCTTCACACCGCATGACGCGATAATGAATTTGAGTCGAGGTTCAGAGGACTACTTGCGGACAGCGAGGAAACGACAGGGATCAGTCCAGTCATCCTCGACCCAGAAGAGGTCGAGATCACGCTTGGCGCCAGACCTGCGGAGACAGGCAACGCTGCGACCGCCAAGCGAGCTCTGCCAGTCGGAGCCGAGGGCAATGATGGGGAACTGACGCTGCAGTTCGGGATGCTTGGCGCCGAATGCCAGAAGCTCCTCGATACGAGCAGGCCTATAACCATCGCCATCCATCAGCCGAATCGCTTCATCAGAACCGATGTTGCAATTGAAGTGGAAAAGTTCTCCTTTGGTCTCGACGCTTCCTTCTACCTGACCCTTCGGCAAGCTCAGGGGGAAGTTGGCGGCGTTGATGTTGCCGTTGGTCCAGTCGTAGCGACCAGCAACAATCATCTCAGGCAGAGACAGCGAGTAGTCGACAGTGAACGTGAAAGTCTCACGGACGGATTTGACCGCCTCGGCGATCAGTGCGGCGATCTTACGACGGAGCGACTTGTCCGTGTGCACCTTCATGAGAGCTTCGTCAGCACGGTCGTTGCCGACCAAAGACCGAACCTCTTCAGCGACACCCTTGAACATCTCGAACAGGATGCCCAAACTGCTCAGGAACTCACTCTTGAACTTCGCCATGACACTTCTCCTTGTACAGGCGGCGTACCCCGTATCCAGCGCTTTGCATGGACGTAAGGCGTACCGACTTTTAAGAAGACTCTATCTCGATAAAAGCAGCTTATAACTGCTTGTTATTGGAATGTATAAGTACAATTAATAATAGAAAGTAGCATATTATTCTATTTCTGTCAATAGTATAACCTATATAATGGCTAATATAAGCTCAGACATAACAATATCGTCGCCTACAAGTAGCCGACCTACCCCCTAGGGGAACCCCCTATTGACCATTCCGCCGGTTTTAGGTAAACTGATGCCACATAAATAAAGGCCTATATGAGCCAGAGAAAAGGCTCATCCCTAGGTCACTGCTCCCACTTTAACGGTGAGCGGTTAACGATCAACTCCCTCGCGAGCCATCAGGTCGTGAGGATTTTTTAGAAAGACTATTATTGTGCCTACGAAAATTGCCACCAGCCATCCTGTTCACCCTATGGATGAGCTACTCAAGCAGCAAGATCTTATCAAAGTGCCGAAGCCAGGCGAACTGGTAGAAGGTACTGTCATTAGCGTTAGCAAGAACGAAGTCTACCTCGACCTCGATGGTATGACTACCGGTGTTATCCGCGGCAAAGAAATGGAAGACGAGTCAGATGAGTCCGGTTCACTGAAAATCGGTGACCGCACCTCTGCGACTGTCGTCGATCTCGAAAACGAACGCGGTGAAGTCGAATTGTCCTTCCGCATGGCCGGTCACCAGAAAGCCTGGGATCGTTTGGAAAAATTAATGAAGGACGAACAACCAGTCGAAGCCCGTGTCATCGATGCCAACAAAGGTGGCTTGATGGTCAAAGTCGGCAACGTCATTGGTTTCTTGCCCGTCTCTCAATTAACTACTGAAAATTATCCTCGCATCGAAGGTGGCGACAAGAACAAAATCTTGGCCTACCTCAAAACCTTCGTCAATAAAGTCATGAAGACCAAAATCATTGACGTCGATGAGAAGGATGAGAAATTGATCGTCTCCGAGAAAGCTGCCTGGGATGAGAAGCAGCGCAAAGCCCTCTCCGGCTACAAAGTTGGTGACACCGTCAAAGGTACTATCACTGGTGTCGTTGATTTCGGTGCTTTCATCGAATTTGGCGATGGCTTAGAAGGTTTGATCCACATTTCCGAATTGGCTTGGCAACGTATCGACGATCCGAAAACTATCGTCAAAGTCGGTGACGTCGTCGAAGCCGAAATTATTTCCCTCGATGATACCAAAGTCTCGCTCTCTATGAAGAAGCTCAAAGCTGATCCATGGAAAGGTGTCGAGACCAAATATAAGATCGGTGACAAAGTCAAAGGTAAGGTACTCAAGCTCAATCCTTTCGGCGCTTTCGTCGAATTGGACCAAGACATTCATGGCTTGGCACATATCTCCGAGCTGAGTGAGAAGCCGATCAAGAGTCCAGACGAAGTAGTACACGTGGGTGAAACCTACGAATTCCGTGTCATCACTATCGAAGCCAAAGACCACCGTCTCGGCTTATCCATGCGTCCTCCTCGTCAACCCAAGGTTAAAAAAGAAGTAGTCAAAGAAGCAGTTGCAGCTACCGAACCTGTCGTCGACGCTGAAACACCAGCCGAAGAAACTGCTGCTACGGCTTAAGGTTATACCGCCTCTCTGCTTGGATATCCTATCCAAGACTAACAACGATAAAAACTAAGCCTCTGGCTTATGAAAAAAATTCTTAGAAATATAGCGATCTATCTCGGTCTCTTCGCTATCTTGGTATTGATACTGTTGCAGTTCAATCTGTCCAACAGCAACGTCAAGACAGTGGACATCGGTACGTTGATCAAAGAAATCAACGATCAACAGGTAGATCAGATTACCGTCAAAGGTAGCGAAGTGGCGATCAGTCTGAAGAACAAAGAACAGCAGAAGACTCACAAAGAAGAAACAGAATCTTTGAGTACCCTGCTGTCCAATTTGGGCGTTGCTCCAGACAAACTAGCCAACGTTAAGATTGAAGTTAAGAATGATGGAGCTGGCTCCTTCTTCTGGACCACTATCGTGCCCTTCGTCTTACCGATCATTATCGTCGGCGTCATCCTCTGGTTCATGATGCGTCAGGTTCAAGGTGCCAATAATCGCGCCATGACCTTCGGCCAAAGCCAAGTCAAACAAGCCAATGCCAACGACAAGAACAAAGTAACCTTCCAGGATGTCGCTGGTGCTACCGAAGCCAAGATCGAATTGGCCGAAGTGGTCGACTTCTTGAAAAATCCTCAGAAGTTCATTAACGTCGGCGCCAAGATCCCCAAAGGCGTCTTGCTGCTGGGCTCACCAGGAACTGGTAAGACCTTATTGGCTCGAGCTGTAGCCGGTGAAGCCAATGTTCCCTTCTTCCATATGAGTGGTTCCGAATTCGTCGAAATGTTCGTCGGTGTCGGTGCTTCTCGTGTTCGCGATTTATTCAAGCGAGCTCGCAAAGAATCTCCCTGCATCGTCTTCATCGATGAAATCGATGCTGTCGGTCGACAACGTGGTTCTGGTCTCGGTGGCTCACACGATGAACGCGAACAAACCTTGAATCAAATCTTGGTCGAGATGGACGGTTTCGATAACCAGACCAATGTCATCGTCATGGCTGCTACCAATCGCCCTGATGTACTTGATCCAGCCCTACTTCGTCCAGGACGTTTCGATCGTCAAGTCATCATTGATATGCCAGACCTCAAAGATCGCGAAGCTATCTTGGCTATCCATGCCGCCAATAAACCGTTGGACAAAGATATCGATCTCAAAGTCGTAGCTCAACGTACTCCTGGCTTCTCTGGTGCTGACTTAGCCAATGTACTCAATGAAGCTGCGATCGCCACCGCTCGCCAAGATGAAAAATTGATTAAGCAGGAAACAATTCTCGCCTCCATCGAGAAGGTAATGCTTGGCCCGGAGCGTAAGAGCAAAATTATTACTGACAAAGAAAAGAAAATTATCGCCTATCATGAAGCTGGTCACGCTCTAGTAGCTCACTTCCTAGCCAACGCTGATCCAGTTCACAAAATCTCTATCATCAGTCGTGGTCGCGCTGGTGGCTATACGCTTAAAATTCCTGAAGAAGATAGAATGCTCCATAGCCGCGCCGAATTTATCGATGACCTGGCCGTCATGTTGGGTGGCTATGCCGCTGAGAAAATTATCTTCGGCGACATCACTACCGGTGCTTCCAACGACCTACAACGGGCTACCCAATTGGCTCGCTCGCTCGTGACTCAGTACGGTATGAGTGAGAAGCTTGGTCCCCGCACCTACGGTCAGAAAGATGAAATGATCTTCCTCGGTCGTGAGATTCACGAACGACGCGACTACTCCGAACAAGCTGCTGAAGCTATCGATGGTGAAGTCACATCCTTTATCGCCAGCGCCTTCCAGACAGCAGATCGTCTGATTCGCGAACAGAAAGAGAAATTAGAAAAGATTGTGGCTGGCCTCTTTGAGAAAGAGACATTGGAACGAGCAGAATTCGAAGCCTTGATGGCCTAATCTGGC
>CAZPQR010000006.1:0-6313 GCA_964588865.1 uncultured Gammaproteobacteria bacterium | reverse complement strand
GGGGTGGGTTTCTGTTTCTGGAAAAACATTGTATAATAATAGTGAAAATTAAATAATCTCTGCCGAAGACTTACTTCGGCTAGAAATAAAAACCAAGATGAAATCATTTTATAAACACGCAGTTGCGAATGCTTGGTCAGCGACGCTCAACAAACGTTGGCTCTGGCCGTTAGCCTTCTTCGCGTCCTTCCTCGGACTATCGAGTACGTTTCAAATATTTTTTGACGTCATGCCCCAAGACACTGGCGTCATGGTCGATATCACTCGTACCACGAGCCAAGATTTCCTCACCGCCAATTTCGTCGGCTGGAGCAACGGCTTCTATCAGATCCCTTGGACCAAGGTCACCATTTCTGACATTCCCCTACTGGCCATGGTCATCATCTTGTTATTCATCATTCTCGGCTTGACGGTTATCGTCGTCAGCGCACAAGGCGGATTGATCCATGGACTGGCGGCAACCTTCAGTAATAAACGTTCCGACTTCTTCACTAGCTTCCGCGCTGGCTTGGATCGTTTCTGGGAATTATTCATCGTTAACTTCGCTTACCGCTTGATCTACCTTTTCTTCTTGGGCGCTATCATCATGCCGTTGCTCCTGATCGCTGCCTTCGCTCCAGCGCCATGGACACTGTTCTGGTCGGTCGTTATTTTCTTCATCGCTCTGCCGACAGTAATCATCTTGGATATCTTGGCTCGCTTCACTATCATGTTTGTCATGTTGTCCAAAGGCACTTTGAACAAATCGTTCAACAAGGCTTGGAAGTTGTTCCGTGAGAATTGGCTGATCAGCATCGAGACTTCACTCTTAATCTTCGTCTTACTCTTCGTCCTACTGTTGATCGTCTTCATCATCTACTTCCTGTTGCTCAATGCCTTCATCCTCTTCGTTTCCTCCATGACCTCCAACCCACTCTTCTTCCAGATTGGCGCCTTTACCGGCTTGGTAATCGCTATCATTATCTTGGTGATCTGCTTCATCCTCTTCACCACCTTCCAGCTGGGTATCTGGACTGAAGTCTTCCAGCGCTTGAACCGCGAGCCACACTTCAGCAAAGTACACCGCGCAGTACGAAGACTACCGCTGCTGCACAAGAAATTATTCTAGCCTGCAGTTTTTTCCATCGACTCCTACGTCCGCTCACAGCCCTGGCTGATGAGCGGATTGTTTTGTCATGGCTGACAAGGTATAATTGTGTCGTATGCAATTATTCAAACCAGCCAAACCACTAGCCTCCGATGAGGCCACTGACCCGCATGCTCATATCACGCTGGCTTCGACCGACACGGAGAAAAAGTTAGCCTCCAAATTAAGCGAAATAGATTCCGAAAATCTCGAGAAAGACGCTCAAGCCAAGGCTGAACAGTTCAATATCAGTTACATCGACTTACGCAAGATTCCCATTGCGCAAGACGCGTTGCAACTGCTATCAGAAGAGCAATCGCTAGCTCTCCAAGCGGTAGTATTTCTTTTCGCTGATAACACAATTCGTATTGCTTCCACCAATCCGCAGAACCCACAGCTCGGTGCCAAGATCAAGGAGCTAGAAGAGAAATACTCGGCACGAGCTATCGTCTACTATATCTCTGATCAAAGTCTACATATTGCTCTAGAGAAGTATGCTCGCATACCCAAAGTAGTCGAAGGTATGACTGGGGGCATCGAAATCAAAGAAGATGAGATCAAGAAATATGAGGCTAGTATTACCACTTTCAAAGATCTAGATAGTTTCATTCAGAAAGCTGCCGTCAGCGATATCGTAGCTATTATTTTGGCAGCAGCTCTCAAGTCTGAGGCCTCCGATATTCATATCGAAGCCGAAGAAGACAAAGTCAAATTCCGCTTCCGTATCGATGGCGCTCTGCATGATGCCGCTACCCTTCCCATGGAGCAATGGCCCAAAATTATTTCTCGCATCAAGCTAGTCTCCCGACTCAAATTGAATATCACCGAACATCCACAAGATGGTCGCTTCACCATCTTCCTCGATAATCAGAAGATTGAAGTTCGTGTCTCTACTGTTCCTACCAGTTATGGTGAAAGCGTGGTCATGCGTATTTTGCGCCAAGATGCTTCAGTTTTCAATTTCGATAATTTAGGCGTACGCGGCAAATCATTTAGCGAATTGCAGATCCAGATCAAGAAACCCAACGGTATGATCATCTGTACTGGTCCGACCGGTTCTGGTAAGACGACCACCCTCTACGCTGTACTCAATCAAGTAAACAGTAGCGAGAAAAAGATTATTACGCTCGAGGATCCGATTGAATATAAGATTCCTGGTATCAACCAAAGCCAGATTGATTCGGCGGGGACTTATTCTTTCTCCGAAGGGTTACGCTCTATCTTGCGACAAGATCCCGATATCATCATGGTCGGTGAAATCCGCGATTTGGAAACAGCTGAAGTGGCTATCAATGCTGCTTTGACCGGACATCTGATGCTGTCAACCATGCATACCAATAGTGCTGCTGGCGCCATCCCTCGACTCCTGGCCATGGGCGTCAAACCGTTCTTGCTCGCGCCTTCTATCAATGCTATCGAAGCACAGCGACTGGTCCGTAAGTTGTGTCAGAATTGTAAGAAGCCAACAGAATTGGATAATGCCACCATGACGCTGGTACTAAATCAACTCGATAAGCTATCACCGGAATCTGGTTACAAGGTTGATAATCTTTCCAACTTAACTTTCTATACTGCTCCTGGCTGTGAACAGTGTAATGGTCTAGGTTACAAAGGCCGTATTGGTTTATTTGAAATACTTACCATGTCGCCGGCCGTCGAGAAATTGATCCTTTCCGGCACGGTATCCGAATACGATCTCGAAGACCTGGCTATCAAAGCTGGAATGGTGACGATGATTCAAGATGGTATCCTCAAAGCGCTAGAAGGCATCACCTCAATCGAAGAAGTCCTGAAAAAGACAGAATAAATAAATATCCGCCCTGTACCAGAAGGTACAGGGCGGTTTTTCTATTAGGCCGATTGGCCAGCGACACCAGGTTGCTGATTCAGCCACTCTGCGCCAGCAGCAGAAATGTGATAAATCGCGTCCTTCTGGGTCTCGACTCGGGTACAATACCCATGGACGAAAGCCCATTCGGCAATAATAATAATTTGATTGACAGTCAAAGTAGGGCACGACCAGATCAATTCCCGAGTTAATCGCCTAATAGACAACACTTGGTGACGCAACAAAAGCCCAATAAACTGTTGACACTCAATCTGAAGATTTGTGACTTCTGCTGTCAATCGACGTCGCCTCATTTGGACGTTAAGGAGATATAACTTCATCACTCCCAGACAGAACAGAACGGTGAACAGGACGACTCCCGCTATTGCTAGAAGTAAGTACATCGGCCACCTCCTTCAGCTGGCCCGACGACACAATTTGGGCCTACGAGTAGCATCGTCAGAGTTGATATCATGCACAGCAGTGGTTCCGTTTGACAAATCCCACAGCACAGTGAAGACATATCGATTCTCATCCGCTTTGAACACTATCGATTGCACTACACCGAGACAGTCCTTGGGGATAGCCACATGACTGGCCTGATCGAAACGAACATTGGACTTGAGTACGTCTCCACACTCAACCAGCTTAGCTTGCTCCAGCTTCACGGTATGCTCCTTAGGATGTTGGAAAGAACAACAAAGAGAGCTACACCATACTGCAGATGTATCAATTCGTCAACCTACGGATCTATCATTGACTTTAAAAACTACAGTTCCTATAATCGATTACGATCTGTCCTTTTTGAATGGCCACTCTTTTGGAGGACTACCATGCCTACCTTTATCAAGACCGCGTTGACTATTGTAGTCAGTCCAATTTCGATAGTTGGGGTTTTCATTAGTTTTTTGTGGCTCTTGGCACATTTCGTTGTTCACCAAACAGGCCTGTCATTACTTACAAAAGGGCAAACTAACCAGGCACGATTAATTGCCGCTGAAGAACGCTACATCCGCCAGATGACATGGTGTATACGTCTAGCGCTCGTTGCGATCATCTTGCTTCTTGGTTCATATTACGTACAACCAAGCACAGCTATTTTGCATATCATTGTGCTGGTTATACTATATGGTTTTACAGCCAGCTGTTCTAAGATTATGAGCGATCAATTTATTCGACGGATTCAGGCTAATACCGAAACAAGCTAAGGCACGACCCAAGCGGCCACGACTTAACGTCGTGGCCGCTCATCATTTCTTTATAATAAATTCTAGTTAGCCAGCTTGGCTCGCGCCTCAAGTAATTTCTTCTTCACCTCATCTACTACTGGCTGCGGTGCGCGTCCAGTGAAATTCTGATCAGCTAACTTAGCTTCTAGATCAGCAATATAGTGTTGTAATTCTGTTTGGTCGACAACTTTCTCAGCACTAGCAATGTCCGTCACCAATCTAAACCAACTACCTTTGAGCTCTAACTTGGCCTCGACCGAATCAACCAACGATACTCGCGCTAACGTTTCAATTAAGGGCTTCCACTCTTCGATAGCTGTCTGACCAGCATAATGAGCTTGAGTGATCGTCGCTGGAGGAACTTTGTGTTCTGCGCGAGCATTACGGATAGTAGTAATAATTTCCTGCAACTTAGTCATCTCCTCCTCCGCCCGAGTACCGAGTCCCGAGTCGCTAGTACCGCCCCTCGGCCACTCCGCAATCATCAAAAGATTATTATCAAAATTCTTCCAGATAACTTCTGTGACGAACGGCGCGAAGGGATGCCACAATTTCAATACTGTCTGCAAAATATAACGCAATAACTGATCACGTTCAGCTTTCGTTTCTGGCTTTTGCTTATTGAGCACCTTGGCCAACTCCAGATACCAATCAGCTAAATCAGTCCAAGTAAATTCATACAGTGTCTCGGCTGCCAGAGAATATTGCTGCTTATCAAGTAGTTCTGTGATGCGTGTAGTCGCTTGCTGCAAGCGTTGCATAATCCAGCGATCAGGCAGAGCACTAACTTCTGGTGCAGTCTTTACTAGCCCAATTGTTTCGGAACCAGACAAAATGAAACGCGAAATATTCCACAACTTATTGATAAAGTTACGATAGCCCTGAACCTTCTCAGGATAGAAGCGAGCATCATTTCCTGGAGCGATACCAGCTAATAAGCTTAGACGCAAAGCATCAGTACCGTACTGCTTGATAATTTCGATCGGATCAATGCCGTTGCCCAGCGACTTGGAGAATTTCTTGCCGTTGACATCGCGCAAGATACCATGGAAGTACACCTGTCGAAATGGTATCTGATCCAAGGCATAGGTCGACATCATGATCATACGAGCCATCCAGAAGAAGAGAATCTCATACCCCATCTGAATCCATTGTGTCGGATGATACGTTTCCAAGTCCTTGGTCTGCTGCGGCCAACCAAGCGTGCTGAAAGTCCAGGTGGCTGATGAGAACCAAGTGTCTAGCGTGTCATCATCTTGCTTCCACCCATCGCCAGTAGGAGGTGTGCTACCTACATATAATTGATTATCTGCAGTCTGACCGAGTCCCGAGTCCCGAGTAGCGAGCACCTCTTCCTTGTACCACACCGGTATCCGATGTCCCCACCAAATCTGCCGACTGATACACCAAGGACGCAATTTGTCGATCCATTGCAAATAACTTTTCTCGAAACGCTCAGGCAAGATCTGTACCTTCTCATCTGATGAACCTCTGTGCCCTACCGTTACTGCTTCACGCATCAAATCTTTCAAACTTTTACCTTTGGCAGGGATAGTTTTAGTCACGTCGATAAACCATTGCTGAGAAATCAACGGTTGGATAGCTGTACCGCAACGACTACAGACAGAGAGATTATGTTTGTAATGTTCATCGATGTGATCGACCAAACCTTTGGCTTGAAGAATCTTAACCACCCGTTCACGTGCTTCTTCGGCAGGTAGTCCAGCCATATCGCCAGCCGCTGCTGTCATCTTGCCGTCGGGCCCGATAATCTGTACTACTTCCAAGCCATATTTCTGAGCCAGATCGAAATCAACGAAGCTGTGTGCTGGCGTAATCGTCATAGCACCACTACCAACATTCATCTCGGCGATAGGATCAGCGATGACGCGAGCTTTGATCGGCCCATTGATCCATTCCACATCAAATTCTTTGCCCACAAATTGTCGATAGCGCTCGTCATCAGGATGGACGATAATAACTTTGTCGAGAAATTTAGTTTCCGGACGAGCTGTCGCGATAATAATAGGTCCATAAATCAAATAATAAAATTTGGATTCTCGCTCTACATACTCCACCTCTTCATCTGACAGCGCCGAACCGCAACGAGGACACCAATTAACAATTCTA
>CAZPQR010000005.1:9775-30109 GCA_964588865.1 uncultured Gammaproteobacteria bacterium | reverse complement strand
CTTCTGATATTTAGCTTCTTCGCCTTTGGTATTGACGATGAGATTACTTTTGACATCTTTCTGTGACTGCAGCTGGTCAACCTTACCGCCTAAATCTTCTTTCAAACTATCTAGATCTTTCTTGCTATCAGTCAACTGATTCTGGTCGGAAACCAAAGCAATCTTGAGATTATTCATCTGATCGAGGTTGCTATAGAAGTCGTGTTGCAAATTTTGTAAAGTCTGCAAATTATCCATGTAATCTCCCAGACTATCACTAGTCGCCAACATCATGACCATCGTATTCTCCTGATAGCGGTCATCAAGGGCCCGCACCAGATCAGCCAAACGACCCTTCTGATCTTGAATTTCTTTCTCTTTGGCGGATATTTTCAGCTTGGTAGACTCCAGTCGGAGATTAACTTCATCAATCTGCAGCTCCAGTGAGTCAATTTCTAAGCTTACACGGGCAATAGTAGCGTTAATCTGCGTTAATTGATTGGTCAGGGTCGAGATCTTGGCTTGTTTCTGCGCTACGGCCTTACGATAAATCTCGGCTTGTCGTTTCAAATCTTCGATGGCCTTCTTCTTGTCATTAATTTGCTGATTAAGCTGCCAAATTTCCTGATCAGCAGCGTTATCAAGGTTCAATGAGACAGTAGCAGCTTGAACAATTGGGCTAACACTAAACAAAAAAACCAACATCAACCCGATGCTGGGCTTCAAAAATTTAAAAATGGTGGGGTACAGTTTTTTTGTTTTCATCTGACAAGCAAGATGAAACTATTATACCATAGTTTCCAGCTTGTCGCTAGCCAACTGCAAACGTCGTAATGATTCCTCACGACCCAAGATCCAAGCCAATTCTGCCGGTGACGGACTCTGCTCTACACCGCTCAAAGCCACTCGCACCGGCCATAGGACATCGCCAAAGGATAATCCTTCGGTCGTCACAACTTCTTTCAATAGCGAATCAAGCTGCTCAACCGCTACCCAGCGCGTGACATTGATATCGGTCAGAGCTTTGATGACAGCGCGCAACCCTTTGGTGGTTACCTCCTTAGTGCTTTTCTTGAAAACTAACATGGCTGCGGGATAGTCCGGTAAGTCAAAGATGTACTGACTACGGTCTTTGAGCAACATCAAATATTCCAGACGAGGTGAATAGACTTTGATAATCTTTTCCAATAATGTCTCATCGACACCAGGTAACACCTTAGCTCGCACGAAGGCCAAAACATCTTGATAATAAGCAGGGATATTCTGCTCCACTGCCTGACGAATATAATAACTGTTATACCAATTGAGTTTCTCAACATCAAATACTGCTCCCGATTTCTGCAAACGATCGAGATCAAATTCCTTGATCAATTGTTCCAAAGTGAAAAATTCTTCATCACTGGAAGGATGCCAGCCAAGCAAAGCGACATAATTGATCAAGGCTGCTTGCAGATAGCCTTTGGCCAGATAATCCTCCACCGCTACGTCTCCTTGACGCTTGGACAGCTTAGATTTGTCCGGATTGAGCAGAAGCGGTAAATGTACGAATGTCGGTGGCTGCCAACCAAAAGCTTCATACAGCAAAACGTGCTTAGGTAAGGAGGACAGCCATTCATCGCCTCGAATAACATGCGTCACGCCCATTGCAGAGTCATCGACTACTACGGCTAAATGATAGGTAGGCCAGCTATCAGATTTGAGTATTACGAAATCATCCAGATCCTCGCTCTTGATGGTGATAGTACCGCGGATAAAGTCTCGCACCGTGACGATTCGATTCTCAGGAATACGGAAACGTACCACACTCGGCTTGCCAGCATGCGATTGAATTTCTTCCGCCGATAGCGAACGGCAACGGCCGTCATAGCGTGGTACTTGATGCTCCGCTGTCTGACGTGCTCGTAATTCTTCCAATCGCTCTTCACTGCAATAGCAGCGATAGGCATGGCCAGAGGCGATTAACTTCTCGGCCGCTTCACGATAAAGATCCAGTCGATCGGACTGACGGAATAATTGATCGTGCTGCAGACCGAGCTGACCCAAAATGGAGATTAATTGCTCCTCAGCTCCTTCTACCTTGCGCTTCTGATCAGTATCTTCGATACGTAAGATGAATTGTCCTTCGTGCTTCTTGGCCCAGAGATAGGAGTAGAGAGCTGTTCGAAGGCCGCCGAGATGCAGATATCCGGTTGGTGAGGGTGCGAAGCGGGTTACTATTTTTGACATAAGGATGAATAAGTTCGAATTTCTAAGCACTAAGTTCTAAATAAGTTCAAATATTCAAATTCAAAGTTCAAAAAACCGTTGATGATGTATATCTTGTTTCGAATTTTAAACCTTTGAACTTCATTATTGTTTAGGATTTAGGATTTCTGATTTCGAACTTCTCGTGCTCAATACGAGCCATGGAAACACGATAACTGCCCGTATAATGCGCTTAAACCTTCTCCTTGGCTCCTGGTACAGGCGATAGAGCCATTCCAAGCCCAGAGAACGCAGCCACTGTGGTGCTCTTGGTATTTTACCAGATAAGAAGTCAAACGTCCCCCCTACTCCTACAGCTACCTTGACGTTCCGTAATAGACCTTCCCGCTCTTGAGCAATCCACAAATCTTGTCTCGGACTACCGAAAGCGACGAAAACGATATCAGCATTCAATGGTTCAGATGGTAATTCCGATTCATAGAGAATCGCTACCCGCTGTCCGGATTCCGGGTTCCGGATACCGATGACTTTCTCCATCTCTTCTTTCCTCGTCAAACTATTATCCGGCAAAATTATTGCTATGCGAAGCTGCTCCTCAGTAGCCAGTGATAACAAACGTTCTGTCAGAGCCACACCGGTCATTCTGTGTAACAGCGAAATCGACTGCCCCTTCATTTTACCCACATAGACAATCCCCGCTCCGTCAGGAAGAGCTAAAGCAGCTGAATTGAGAACTTGTTTGAATTCGGGATTGCTGTAGGCAGTGACCAGAAATTCGGGATTGACCGTGACGATCTGCTTGAGTCCAGCGGAATGCAAAAAATCGACCAAAGTGTTATCAATTTCGGCCGGCTCTAGCGTAGCTATTTTGACTCCAAGAAGTTCAATTTGCTTCATACTTTTAAATCAAGCTCTAATAATCAATGACTATCGAGCTCAGCTCGACTAAACAATATCTAATATCAAGTAACTAATATCCAAACTCTTTCTCCAACGTTTGGCTGCTATTTGAACTTAGTTATTTATTATTGTTTAGAGTTTAGAGCTTAATTATTGATTATTATCCTCGATTCTGGGCTAAAGATAGCAAAACAAGAAGTAAGGAGCAAGCAGTTGGAAGTAAGGGCAGACTGACATAGTATATGTTAGCTTATGAGGTTGATCCCTTATTCCTTGCTACTTTCTTCATTCTCCTACTTCTATCACAATTTGACAATCAGCATTGATTATGGTAATTATCACCCATTACCGTCGCTGCTACGGTATCATCAATGAAGGTTCTGATCTTGGCCGGAAGCCTCTTTCAGACGGTGCCGGAAGCACCCATTGATCCTCACAGCAGCAGAGGTTCTTTCACATGTCACTGGAACGTGATCTCAAAAAGGCAGGTATCGTACTGCCCCCAGACTCACACTGGCGAAGGAATTTCCTCGTCAAAGGAACTGATCCATTAGTTGCTCAGTTTCGCAGCAACATTTATACCAACCTATTCGTCGCCTCTGTAATAGGTATATTCGCTTGGCTATTTGGCAATCTCATTTTCTTACCCATCGCTGACATCCCTTTAATTGTCGGTGTGACAACGATATTGGGTGCAGCTATGGTGATGTTTGCAAATTCAATGAGTTACTATAGCCACCCAAATGATCTCGAATCAACAGTCAAGAAGGTAGCAGATCACCTGAGTATTTCAGCAGTTGATGTGCTCGCCTGGGATCTATCTGTTATCAAACACGCGGCCGAAAGTCATCTCAAGACTGTAGCTACAGAGCTCGACAAGCTGCGACGTGATAATGACCTCGATCCTCTTAGCATCGAGCTACCAGCCCTTCAGGCCAAGTTCAAACGCGCCTTCGACGACTTCAAGCTGGCCAGACTCATTCCCGAAGACGCAACCTACGTCCGTTACTTCCCGGCACCCGCTGGGAAGAAGTAGATAATTCGTTCTATAACACACACCCCATCGACTTCGGTCGGTGGGGTGATTTATTTTAAAAAAGACGTAAAGCGTAATACGTAAAACCTAATTAGTAGGTCTTCTTTACGTGTTACGTATTACGAATTACGTTTTACTCTTCGCTCAACAACGAAAAACTCGCCAGCTGATCATACTCCGGCCCTTTGGGAGTAAGGATGCTAGAATATAACTTCAAATCTTCATGCACGGCTGTGATGTCCGGCTTCCAAGATTCAAACTTCTGACGATCTTCTTCAGTGAAATAATCCTTAATGCGAGCCAGAGTCAGATGAGGACGGAACAACCTGCCTTCGCGATCAGCCAAGCCGTATTCAACTAGGGTCTCCTCCAGATCATTATACAGATCAATTAGCTCCTCGTTCTTCTCAGCTTCGAGCGCTAATACACGAGCTTGCTGCCCGCCGAAGATTACTGGCTGATTGAAATCCAAAGTAAGCACTGGGTGACGCTGTGCTACATCTTCTAACGCCTGCAGTAGTTGCGCCAGATCCTGAAGCGGGAAATGACTCCAAAATTTGAGCGTTGAATGTAATTGCTCTTTATCAGTCGGTTTGACTTCAGAACCAAAGCCAAAACGAGCAAACTCCTTGGCAGCCTGTTTCTGAACGCCACTATCGGGTTCCAAAGCCACAAATAATCGTAATGTATCGGACATAGTGTATTATTATGCCAGTAAATCAAATAATTGTAAAGAAAAAGGTTGAGGGCAAGGCCATAGTATGGTAGAATAATTTATATTTTGTAACATGAATCAATTTAACCGCGCCATCGCGCTTTTTATTCTCTTCGCTATCTGCATCCTACCGCTGGATGTGGCTCAAGCGCAAACAGCCTCGACCACGACATCCACTGTCGACTATAACTATCTAATATCAGATAGTGAGCTGTCCAATGCCGACGCCTTATCCCAAACAGGTATTCTGGACTTCCTGAATCAAACCGGCAGCTTCTTGAAAAATTATTTCATGGATACTGGTGAAGGCCGTTTGGTTTCGGCTACCGAAATGATCTACCGCGCTGCTCACCAATATCAGATCAACCCCAAATTTCTCCTGATTTTAATTCAGAAAGAGCAAAGTTTATTAACTTCTGATAATCCCAGCCAACGAGCTCTCGACTACGCAGCTGGCTACGGTTGTCCTGATAGCGCCCCTTGCTCCGAACGTTGGCGCGGCTTCAACAAGCAAGTTATCAGCGCTGCTGCTCAATTCCGCTACTATCTCGATAACATTGACGAATATTACTATCAACCAGGCAAAACCTATCGCATCTGCAATAATAGCGCGGACGGTAAATGCGCTACCGTCACCCCAAAGAATGTCAGCACCGCCGCTCTCTATACCTACACACCTCATCTGCATGGTAACGAACTATTCAAGACACTGTGGGACAAATATTTCGCCAAATCTCACTTCCCCGACGGTTCTATCTTGCAAGTGAAGAAAGACAAAGACATCTGGTTAATTCAGGACGGTAAGAAGCGGTTATTTGCCACCAAGGCTTCCTTCGCCTCACGGTATAGCACGACGCAGATTCTCACAGTGGAGAAAACCGATATTGATGCTTACGAAACCGGCGAACCGATCAAATACGCTGCCAACACCTTGGTAGTCGGCCCCGACAAGACTTATTACATGCTGACCGATCAGTATAAGCGCAAGATTGCCTCACCCAAAGTATTCAAGCTGATTGGCTTCAATCCAGCCGAAGCCGATGATATTACTGCCGATCAGCTAGCGCTTATTCCTGATGGTGCCGATATTACTGAGAAAGATAACTATCCTACCGGAGCTCTGTTGCAAGACCGTACAACCGGTGGCGTCTACTACGTCGAGGCCAATATCAAGCATCCTATCTGGGCGCGCGAATTGATCAAAGCCAATTATCCCAAGGTCAAGATCTATCCTGCTAGTCAGAAGACGCTCGACGGCTTCACCGATGGCGACCCCATCTTCTTCAAAGACGGTACCTTGTTGAAAACCAAAGACATGCCTGATGTCTACGTCGTTTCCAATGGCATGCGCTTGCGTGTCCCTGATGAGAAGACCTTCACTGCTCTAGGCTACAAATTTGCCAACGTTATCACAACTTCCGACAAAGTCCTCAACCTCCACCCTCAAGGTCCTGACATAATTTTCTAACATGATTTGCTTCGCGGCTATCGTGGCGCATCCGGTCGTCTCTATACCGGCCATTGGCAAAGGCACCGACCATCAGATCGCTGCTACTATGGCTGGACTCAAACAGATCAAACAAGAGCTCTACGCTTCTAAGCCCGAGACTATTCTAGTTATTTCACCGCATGTCAAAGCTCCAGCCAGTGTACTAAGCATCAATCAGAATAACACCCTCACGGTCACCTTCCGCGATTTCGGAGATCTAACTCCCTACGGACGCATGAACAATAATCTCGGTCTAGCTTATAGCCTGCGACAAGAGATCGAGACAGCCGTGCCCATGGTAGCGATCGAACAAAGCGAACTTGATCACGCCACGTCGGTGCCACTGTTTCATTTGCTTGATGTCTTGGGTAATTTGCCGGTGATATCTGTCGGTACAGCTTTTGACTTGGACCTGCCGACACATTACGCCTGTGGTGAGCGCTGGCGCGAACCTCTCGACATAACCAATCAAAGAGTGGCTATCTTGGTATCAGCTGACCTTAGCCACGATGCCAAGAATCAATCCAGTGCCGAAGCTATCGCCCTGGACCGCAAAATTATCACCTGGATCGAACGACACGATACCAAAGCGCTTCTAGCCTTACCAACTGATAACCCACTGGTACAATCAATTTGTGGCCTTCGTCCGATCGTTATGGCCTTAGGATTGCTACAGACCAAGAATTACAGCGTCAAACCACTTAGTTTCGAACACGCTGTAGGTATCGGCTACTATAACGCTCTAATTCATCTAGGTTAATCTATGATTGCTCGCGTCGCTCCACTCCGCCGTCTGCCGGCGAATCTGGATTATTTTGATTATGAGATACCGGCTGCTATGGCGGCCGATATACATCCAGGAACTCTGGTCAAAGTACCGTTCCGTCGTCAGCACCTTACTGGTGTTGTTTTGGAAATTGTGACTTCTAGTCAGTGGGACAAATTGCAAACTATCGATTCTATCATTCCAACGGAATTAACCAGACAGCAAATCGAATTACTGCGTCATCTAGCTGAACTGTATCATCTGTCTGCCTCGACACTGTTACCGCTATTCGTTGCCAGTGAACCCAAACGCCAACGCAACCTTCCTACAGCTGACGCAGCACTGTCAGCCGAAACAACAGCCGACACCTATCATTGCTGGGCCATCTACGATGATTGGACCAGCTTGCAATCGTTCGTACAAACGGCACTCAAAGCAGTCAAAGGTCAAACACTTATCATCGTGCCGGAGTATTACCTCTTACCGTGGGCTCGCAACGTGGCACCTCAGGCAATGACACTACCTGCTAAGACGGAGAAATTGGCTTATTGGCAAGCGTGGAATCAAGCTCAAACCGCTCGCGTGATCATTGGCACTTTCCATAGTCTCTTCTTGCCCTTTCGTAATCTGCAACAGTTAATTATCGTCGATGCTGAAAATCGTCAGCTTCATCGTTCCGAACAGAACCCTCGATTGCACCTCAGTGATTTCATCGGTCACTTCCAAAGACTCTACGGCTGTCAGCTGCTACTAGCTTCACCTTCGCCCAGTTGCAATCTCTTCCAAGCCACGAGGCAAACTGCATTGCCCGTCAAATCAATAGAGCGCAAAAGTAAGGCGGTGACTACCGTCGATATGACCAGCGAACGCAATTCTGGTGGACGCGGTTTAGTGTCGCAAACAGCCCAAGACGCTATTGTTCAGAGTACCAAGACACTACTCTATCTCAATCACTATGGCACAGCCAACATGGTTGCTTGTGCGCGTTGTCAGTGGGTCGCTGAATGCCCTCACTGCCACCGTGCTCTGAGCTATCAAGCAGATAGTCGCGATCTGCGCTGTTGGAACTGCCAGCTGAAGCATGAAGCTGTGATGACCTGCCCGCGCTGTTATAGCACCAAACTCAAATTGCGCTCCAGCGGTTTGAGTCGTCTCGTCCGCGAAGTTCAAGAGCTCTGGCCAGACAAAAAAGTTTCCATTCTCAGCCAACGTCTGACCGCAACAGTGCAACAAGCCGATATTGTCATCGCCACGTCCAAGATTTTGTCCACCGACATGCAATTCGAACTAACCGTTGCCATTCATCCTGATGGTGAGCTGTGGCGCCCTGACTTCAATGCTACCGAAGAGCTCCGTCAGCATTTGCGCCAGCTGCTGGTACGCAGTCAATCGTTGATTATCCAAACCGCTACACCGACTCATTATGTTTACCAATCGTTAACCAATTTCAAGGCGTTCATTTCCGAAGAATTGGCCTTCCGACAAGAATTCAATTATCCTCCATTCGTGCCGAGCTATAAGATTTTCATCAAAGACAAAACTCGATCGCGAGCAATCATTACAGAACTGACGACTCGTATAGAATCACAAGCCGGCACCACTATCGCGGTACGTGACGACACCTTTTTGATAATTCGTGGTAGCCTGTCCAACGGCTTCATTGACAATCTAATCAAAACCTACAATAATAGGATATTGATTGAAATTAATCCCTACCAATGGAACTAACATCCGGCCTCACCTTAATCACCGTGCCCCAACCGATCCTCCGCCGCCAAGCGAAGGCTATTGCTGCTGTAACAGAAGACATCAAAATCTTAGCCGAACAGATGATGGTGGCGATGCATGAATTCAAAGGTGTCGGTCTGGCAGCACCCCAGATCAATCACAGCATCCGTCTGATCGTAGTCACCGATGGCAAAGATGGCGCCATCCCAATGATCAATCCTGAGATCACCTTTAGCTCCAAAGAAAAAATGGTCAGCGAAGAAGGTTGTCTCTCGGTGCCAGGAGTATTTGGTACTGTCAAACGATCCGCCAAAATCCGCTACAAATACACTGATCTGAACGGGAAAAAAGTTATCGGCAAAGCCAAAAATTTCGAAGCTATCGTTATTCAGCACGAAGTTGACCATCTCAACGGTGTACTGTTCATCGATAAAGCGGAGAGCATCATTGAAGGTCGTCAAAAGCTTGATACATTATTATCTATCTAAACCATGAATCCAGTTATCTTCTGGGGTACCCCAGAATTCGCCGTGCCGAGTCTGAAGAAATTAGCCGAGCGCGGACTTATCCGAGCTGTCATCACCAAACCCGATTCCGAACAAGGCCGCGGTCAATCAGTCGATATGTCGCCGGTTAAGAAAGTCGCTACAGAATTAGGTCTGACTGTCCTGACACCAGAAGCATTGGATGAAGCCTTTATCGCCTCATTGCAACCCTACTTGCCAGCCACGTTCTTAGTCATTGCCTATGGCAAAATAATTCCTGATGCCGTATTGCAACTTTCCGAATTACCAGCCTTAAATATCCACCCATCGCGCTTACCTCATTGGCGAGGTGCATCTCCCATTCAATCAGTACTACTAGCCAATGAGCCAGAAACTGCCGTTACCCTGATGCAACTTGATGCTCAGATGGATCACGGTCCTATCGTAGCCCAAAGGGAATTACCGATCTATCCCAGTGACTACTATCTTGATCTGGAGAAACGCCTAGCAGAAACCTCGGCCCAATTATTAGCCGAGAAATTACCGCAATATTTGGAAGGTGTGACTACAGCCGAAGAACAGAATCACGCGGCTGCTACCCTGTGCAAGAAATTGTCCAAAGAAGACGGCCTCATCATGTGGGACGATGCGGCTACAGACATCCGTAACAAAATTCGCGCTTATACTCCATGGCCCAGTGCATATTTTTTCTGGAATGATAAACGCTTTATAATTTCCAAAGCAGACCTAGCCGAGAATCCCGATCATAAACCGGCCGGAACCTGGTGGAAAGAAGGTGACAAACTATTAGTTGCCTGTGGTATCGCTGCCTTGCAAGTATTAGAAATTCAACCGGAAGGCAAAAACAAAATGTCCGCGGCAGAATTTGCCAACGGATATAAGATTGTAAGTTAGTTATCGGTTAATAGTTATTAGTTATTCGGGTTGCGAAATTCGTTCTCTTCCCTAGTAACAAATAACTAATTACTTATTTACTCTGGTTTTCTCTGTCACCCAGAAGCCCATATACGCGCCTACCATCAGGCGTGTTTGTGCGTCTATGGCTGGTATTGAGCCCCATACTATCATAGTAATCGGGAAGAACACCCATTGTACCAACATCATGCTATAAGCCCAGAACTTACGAATCCCTGTATACGGACACTTGGGTAAGATATAGACACTCATGAAAGCCGTCACCACCAGACCGACCAGAGCCGCTGTCATGAGATTACTAAGGATAAGTGGCGCTGCCTGTGCCAAAGCCGAATTCTCATTGATACGATCCGCCATCCATAGTGGTAGATGACCCATGATAAAGATTAGGATAGGTGCTGTGGCCCAAGAATAGACACCTTCAGTTTGGTTGAAAATATAGACTAAGGCTTTCTTACGGGAAATTTTCTTATTAGCCCGGAAGTGCCACATCATATAGGGATAATGCTCTACTCCCCAAGCCCAACGACGCATCTGCTTATATTGATTGAGCAAACTTTTCCAGACTGAGCCCACATACACGGTATCCATCGAAACCGTCATATACATCGGTGTTACCCGATAATCTCCGTCATAGTGGATCAAACATTGCAAAAAGATACGAGAATCCTCGGTCACAATATTATTTTGCCAGAAACCGACGTCTACCAGCGCCTGCCAACTCATACTGTGTGACGAGAAGGTAAATAAGCGATCGGCTCGCGCCAGATCAGTCATTAGCCAAAAAGTGGTTGAATTGGCTACCACACGCGTCACCAGATCAGATTCCCAAATATTATTGTGATACAACGTCAACGGCTGGAAGCTGGTACGATACGGATTAGGACTAGTTAAGAAAGCGTACGTCAGATAACTGAAATATTGCTCGTGTGGTCGAGTGTCAATATCAAAGGCGGAAACAATAATCCGTTTATAGTCCCAGCCTTGCTGATCGACATACTCCTTGGTCTTATTCCCCGCCCAATAGAGATTAGAACCTTTGCCACGTAGCTCGCCTTCGATGTCTTTGGGATGAATGGTAACTAAGATATCGAAAAAGTGTTGCTTATATTTAGCGACAATAGCTGCCGAGACCTGCTCGAAGTGTTCTTGTGCGCCACCTTCACCGGCCAAGACAATGAGGAATTTCTGGTGATCATAATCAGTAGCGATCAAACTCTGGAAACTATCCTCCACCACCGACAGAGGCTCTTTGTACATGGGGAGGAAAATAATATGACGATAATCAGACCAGACTTTATCGCCAGCACCGAATTCTGCTTTCAATTTGGCAAACCAATTGAGTTTGATATTCTGTCTAAATTTACGCCACGATAGCAAAAGGAAAACGAGTAAATAGGTGACCCGCAAGACCCAATAGACATCGAAGATCAAAATAAAATAGATGCCCCACAATGGCTGCCACAGGGAAAGACCAATAGCCAAGATAAAAGTCAGCCAAACTAAACTACCTGGGATAATCTCCCAGAAGCGATAGAGAAAATAATCTCGAGCGTTAGCTGTCATAACAATACTGAATAATGCCATAAAATAGCAATAAAATCAAGGTTTGCGTTTATTGACTAATTTAGTTCCCAATGATAGTCCATAAGTACCTACCGTATGGTCGGTCCGTCGCCCGTAGCTCTACGCTAAAGGTGATAAGAGGTAATTCCTACCTAGAAGGAACACGTTCATTAGGAGGTGTCGGATGACACAGAAAGCGGTCAAAAGGCCAGATCCATTCTCCATCGTTGACGGTCCCTCACTCCGCGACTTGGAATTGGCATTGACTGATCCAGTACCAATCATCGAGAGCAGATCCTTGCGGACTGTCTACTTCAAAGTTATCAATCATGAGGGCGCACACCGATCTCTTCAGGCAGGCCTCTGGATGATGAGAAAAGAAGGGCCAGTCGAATGGGAATCTCGCAATCCTCTAAGATGGATTCTAAGTTTGGTGATCACTCCGGCGCAATACAAGGAGGTTTCGTCAATCGCCTTTCTGGCTTACATAAAAAAGAACGGACTGCAAACCGCTTGTGAGCTGATAGTCAATTATGACCCTGTCACTCGAAAGGGTCATATCAAGATCAACCAAGAAGACTAGCCTCGACAATAAAGAGGAGACCAACCGGTCTCCTCTTAAAATTGTTTATTTGATAGCCTCTAACTTCTGACTGTATTCAGCTACAACTTGGGCAAAGGCTTCTTTACTTTCGGCTCCCAGAGATTTGCCGGGCGGTAAGACTTCATGTTGTGGATTTATCTTCACACCGTTCTTAACCATTTCATAATGCAAATGTGGACCAGTAGAGAATCCAGTAGAACCGACATAGCCAATGGTCTGGCCTTGCTTCACTTTCTGCCCCACTTTAACAATAATTTTGGACTGATGACCATAATTGGTTGAATAAGTACTGTTGTGACGAATACTCGTCAGATTACCATAGCCTGCATTGGTCCAACCAGCATAGGTCACCGTACCGTCAGCCGTTGCACGTATGGGTGTGCCGCTAGCGGCCGCATAATCAATCGCTCGATGACCAGTAGCAACATTGAAAGCGCTGACATAACGTTTACCAGTCGTGAAACCGGAAGAAATGTATTTGAATGATACCGGTGCTTTGAGGAACATCTTCTCGGTCGAATTACCATCTTGATCATAATAGTTATCACTGCCATCAGGATCAGTGAAGTTGAAGGCTTTATAGCTTTGGCCTTGGTTAATGAATTCAGCTGCCAAAATCTTACCGGGCATGACGTATTTACCGTCCAGATAACGAGCTTCGTAGATAACTTTGTAACTATCACCGTTACGAATGTCCAAGGCGAAATCAACTTGCCATTGAAAGAGATCGGCAATATCGAGAACTAATAATTCATCAATCCCCTGCTCCAAGGCCGAAGAATAGAAAATATCTTTGACCGTACCTTGTGTTGTCTGAATCTTGACTTCATACGGAACTTTGACTTTCTGGGCGGACCAAGGCTGGGTGCTCGGTGCTCGGCGCTCGCCTGCCCGACTCGACGTGTCTTCACGGTCGGGCGGGGTGCTCGTTACTGGGGACTCGGAAGATCCAGTTTCTAGTTTCCTAGTTTTCGTAACTTCTAAATACTCTTCCGTATTAATACTATACTTCAATTTCTGAACCACTCCCGCATCATCAGTATAAAGTTCAATTTTCTTACCTGCGCGGATAGTAGTCAGATCATAGACATCTTTACTCGCAGTTACGATGTCTTGTGCTTCGGCAGCGGTAAATCCATTGTCTTGCAACAGCGCCCCGAAGGTCTCACCGCTGGGAATCTCGATTACTCTCGAGGGTAATTCTGACTTGGCCTTGACCTCTTGAGTAGTTTGTTTGACCAAGCTTTTGGTCTGTTTCCAGTCGGACTGACGCAGCCACCAGAAAGCTCCCCCGCCGATAAGCATCAGCAGTAACAAAGAAATAAGGCTAACTTTACCCGTTCTTAAGTTTATAGGCATATACTAGCGATCAAATTCCAGATACATGGCAGCATGATCAGAGACCTCGTCCGGCAATATTTTGAAGTCTTTGATTATTATATCATGTGTGACAAAGGTGTAGTCGGCGAACTTCTCTTCCTTAGTATAAAGGCTAGTCCTAGTCGAAGTAATGCCGAATTCTTTGATCAAATTGCGCAATCCCAATGTTTCGAACTTTTTCAAGCTTTCGGTATCAGGTTTGAGATTAAAATCACCACAAAATATAACCGGGGAATTTCTCAGTTTCTTGATAAACTCTATCACTTTATCAGACTGAATTAATCTATCTGAAGTATCGCCCTTACCTTCGGGCGACCATAATCCGTGAAAATTCAATACTGTCATTTCCCCATGAGCTGTTTGTAAGGTAACGTATTGCAAATTACGCGCATGATTATCGGATTGACTGCTAGGGATATAACCTTTATTTTTGTGAACGAATAGCTCCCCCTCGGAGAGAATGGTGATATCATTTCGAACCAATAGCATCAAGCCGTATATTTCTAAGAAATATGGTTTAAAAAATGAAACATGATCTCGGAGCAATGAGGCGATTTCTTGTCGACCATAGGTCATTACTTGTTCATGCATAATCGCGCCATTAGCGGCTACCGAACTATCAGACTGCGGAAATGGTCCGGCACAAATTTCTTGCAAACAAAAAATATCGACGTCGCGATATCTAGCAAAAAAATCTAACAATTTCTCCTTCCCCGCTCTTCCACCCCATGTATTAAGAGAAATTAGTTTCATGACCCTTAATTCTGACGGCTCTCTATAATAAGCTTTAATTTATTTAGAATTTCTTGTGTAAAGGGGGATTGAAGATCTTCAACTTGACTCCATTCTTGATATACAAGTTCGGTCTGATTTACAGAAATAAATCTATATGTATACCTTACCGAGTAATCTTGATCAATAGCCCGCAGCTCAAATACCTTAGGTGGATTAAATCTAAAAACTGAATATTTATTACTTTCCCCTGCTGCATTCCAATTCTCGTAGATAGTACCCTCTTTAATATCAGCGGTGTCAACCGTTTCTTTAACAATTGAATCAATCCAAAGAGGTGTGTTGGTAGGATCAGTTGTAAAATAAAAAACCTCTTGTATTGGTCGATTTATTATTACAACTAAGCTATTATTTTTCATAAAGTGGTTGGGGGATAGGGACTCGCCTCGCCCGTGGCTATGGCCGAGGGAACCCCAATTAACAGGACCAGAACCTGTCGTCCTACCATTAGCCTCGCCCGTAGGCAGTAGCCTCCGGGCTACGGCCGAGGGACGATCCCAACTAAACTAACTTGCCTTTTAACTCTTTCTTGCCTTTTGCTGACTTATAGTAACGCTCTTTGTAGAAAGCTTCGTATTTGTCCCGATATTCTTCTGAATAAATTAAATTCACGGGTAACCTACCTTTGGTTGAAGCTACTGCTCCATTATTATGAGCGATAATTCTTTTTGACAAATCTCCAGTACAGCCAATGTATAACTTATTATCCTTTAGGCTTCTTAGCACATACACGTAAAATGGCATCGCTCAAAATCAATAAGTAAATTGCCTGGTTCGGGGATAGGGACTCGAACCCCAATTAACAGGACCAGAACCTGTCGTCCTACCATTAGACGATCCCCGAATATTTGCTAGGAAAAGATACAATTATTCGCTCTTGTTGTCAATAAGGTTATGAGTTGATTTTATCCCCTATTTCTGCCATATTAGTTCAATATGCGAGAAATTGAAGTCAAGGCTAAAATAACAAGTTTGGATCAGACTAAGGAAAAATTAGTTTCACTCGGCTGTACTTTTTCTGATCCCATTGAACAATTTGATACTATATTTGTGTCTAATGATTACGGAAAGTTCGATGAGTTTCAGACAAAGAAAAATATCATTCGAATACGACATGCGAACAACAAGTTTATATTCACTTTAAAGCAAAGCCAGACTCAACAACTTGACGCCTTGGAGCACGAGACTGAAATAGCCGATCCAGAAGAAATGAAAGAGGCATTAAAGCTTTTGGGCTATAACGAAATTGTCAAAGTCCATAAAATACGACGCATAGCCAAATACAACAGTTGGACTATTTGTCTCGATTCAGTGACAAACCTCGGAAGTTTCATTGAAGTGGAGAAACTGACTCAAGAGGCAGATGTGAATTCAGTACTGGCTGAGTTAAATGCCTTTCTGACTCAATTTGGTATCACTGAATCCGATAAGATTACTGAAGGTTATGACACATTAATGTACCGCCTGTTATTAAAACAATGAAACATCTTTTCCTACGTATCTTTGCTTGGAAATACCACTACATCATTCGCCCGATTTTTTTCTTATTTGATTCCGAAACTATTCACGAATTCCTAGTCGGACAAGGCGAACTTATGGGTCGATCAAAAATAATGCGTCGCCTGCTGGCTGGCCTGTGGCAAGTTAAGGACAAATCACTCGAGCAGACAATTGCCGGCATTCACTTCGTCAATCCTATTGGTCTATCAGCCGGATTCGATTATCTAGCTCAGCTAACTCAGATACTGCCAAGTATGGGTTTTGGCTTCGGAAGTATCGGCACCATTACACAGAAACCTTACGAAGGTAACCCCAAACCGCGTCTCGGCCGACTCGTCGGTTCACGATCGCTAATGGTCAATAAGGGCTATAAAAATGGTGGTATCGACCAGACACTTGCTAAACTGCAACCACTTCAATTCAGTCATCCGGTCGGTATTAGTATTGGCAAAACCAATACCACCGATCCCATGACTCAAGAACAGGCCATCGAAGACATCGTGACCACTTTCCAGCAAACCGAGAGTTCAGCCATTAATTTCAGCTATTACGAATTAAATATCAGCTGTCCCAACCTGATCGGCAATATCAGCTTTTATGAGCCAGATCGACTGCGTGAATTACTAACCGCAGTTACCGCGTTGAAGCTAACTAAGCCAGTGTTCATCAAAATGCCGATTGAAAAAAATGACGAGGAAACGTTGGCTATGGTTGAAGTCATCAGCCAGTTCCCTATCGCCGGAGTTATCATCGGTAATTTGCAGAATGACAGGACACTACCCGAATTCGTGCCAGGAGAACTAGCGAAATATCCTATGGGCAATTTCAGCGGTAAACCTACGTGGAATCGTTCCAATGAATTGATCAAGGTAACCTATCAGCAATACGGCCAGAAACTAATTATCATTGGTTGCGGCGGTGTCTTCTCGGCTGAAGATGCCTATACCAAGATTAAATTGGGTGCCAGCTTAATTCAATTAATTACTGGCCTTATCTTCCAAGGACCCCAGCTTCCCGGTCAGATTAATGACGGTCTCGTAGAATTACTTCGACGAGATGGCTACAACCATATTCATCAGGCCATTGGCGTCGACGCCAAATAAGTTTATACTTCCAATATTATGAAACCTTGGTTCCAGTCGTGCGGTTGGCTCTACTGCCCCATTTCGATAATGGGCTGGATAGTAACCATCCTACCAATCCTTTTTATCATCAATGTGTTTATGGCGCTCAATCGAAACGCCCACTCAGTCACTGATTTGCTGTATCCTTTCTTCCTCTATTTCATGGCTACTGCCACGCTGTGGTACTGGATCGCTAGTCATAGTAGTAAGAAATAACAATCAAAATCAAAAACCACCCCGTCGATTTGATGAGGTGGTTTCGCCGTATTAAGCTTGAAGCAAAATAGTCGCTATATTGTATTGAGGCTGATCTAACCACAAACAATCAATCGTCAGCGTCGTCGGCAACTTAGTGCTCTTGAGCGTCATAAAGGCGACATCGTAGCCATTGAGCACTACTGATTGCGACCCAATAGTAATCTTCTGCGGGTCGGAGGAGAAACCATCTAACATGATAGTTGTACCGCTTTTGAAAGTAACTTGGTTCGGCGTAGAAGTGCAGTCTTGAATTTGAAATCTACGGCCTTTGTATTCTGCCACTAATTGTTGGTAAGTTTTTTTGTTAAAATCTTTTTCTTCTTTGTTCTGCTGTGATACCACTTTGGTACCTGCAACCTCTACTTGAGTGGCTTTGACTTCTGTGTCTGGCACTATGGCCGTTGGTGACGGGTTCTGCCACCAGCTACTCTGATAACCGAAGTAGATAATGCCACTTAAGACCGCGACAGTGACCACGATAGAGATAATGGCTCGTCTCATAAAATATGAGGTAAATGATAAGTTTTGACTTCTACAGTGTGAGACGTAATGGGTGGCTAATTATTACAAAAAATAAGACCCCAATTTAGAGGGGTCTTAGTGATCTACTTATTAGGAGCGTCCTTTGCGACTCTTGCTACTAATCTTACGTACTCGTTTGGTGATAAAAGTTTCACAGACATCCAATGCTTGCTGCAAACGGTCGCGTACTCGACGTTCGTCTTTGGTCAAACCAGACTTACCATCGAGATACTCAATCTGCTCATTGATCTTAGCACTCAAAGCTCGGAAGGCTGTCTCAACGCTTTGCTCGATATAACGCACATCAGTGGAACTACGCTTGTGCCAGAGCCAGAACTTACGACTCAAGAAGATGATTATCAGACACAGCAGGATGACCAAGAATATCAAGGTTACCACAGTAGTCAGATAGTCAACTGCTAATTGACCGATGCGGACAAATATTGGCAAGGTGACAGTCAGTGCTAACTTATCTGACGGAGCACTCTTGACCCCAGCGGCATCTATGGCTTCAGCCCACAGTTCATAAGCACCGCGTTCGCTCGGAGCTTTATCACTTGATGACCAATTGCCTTGAGCATCACTCTTCACCTCTCGACTACTGATAGTCAAGCCATCACGTTGGATATAGACTTTGATAGTCACATTGGCTAAGGCTGTTCCTCGGACGTCAATCTTGGCACCTGATTCTACTTCGCGAGTATAGTCGGTAATAATGGGACTAGAGACAGACAGTATCGAAATATCTTTGGTACTAGTAGTGACATTGCCCGCATGATCATAAGCACGAACCTCGACGTTGTGACTGCCACTAGCTAGAGCATCTAAAGTGTAGGTGCTATCGGTAACTCGGATCGGATTACCTCTATCGATAATGACATCATAGTGATCAATGCCAGAGACATCATCTTGAGCAGTGAAGGTGATAACCGGTTTACTCGTGGACCCACCATCTTGCAACGAAATATCGAAAGGTTTAGGGGCAGTAGTATCAACCTGAATACGATAATGAGCTATACCACCCCAACCAGCTTGATTGCGAAGCTGAACGTGGAAATACCAAATTCCATCAGTAATATCACTGACTGATTTGGAACTGATAGCCGGACTATAAGTTACGGTCGGAGTGAAGTTGGCTTCTTGATTAATCTTGGTCCGTGCTGAAGTTATGCCTGAAGGCAACACCCAACGGAAAGAAGCAGTACTTTGGTTGTACCAACTACTCTGATCAGGGTGTGAAGGAGAACTGACAATTGGTGCACGAGGCACGCTGCCATTGACCGGTGGTGTCTCGGCCGGAGGTATCACAGGCGGCGTGACCGGTGCAGGAGGAGGTGTCTCGGCCGGAGGTGTACCGCCATCTATGGTGAAATTAGCACTGCCAGTACCACTTAATACATTGGTACCGAGGCCGTCGTTGGCCAAGACCGAAGCAGCAGGAAATGAAAGCAAAGCACTCCCCGACTTCTTGGCGTGAAAGGTGACAGTGAAAATCTTGCCGCCCGTACCGCTAAATCCAGGTGTCGGTAAACCACCGTTAAAAGAAATTCGCCCAGAATCGTTAGAAAAATTTGGTTCCTCAACCCAAATAGACATGATCGATCCAGCTCGATTGAGAGAAATAACTTCCAAAGTATCCTCGGGGAAACTAATAGTGCCTTCGGCATTGTTGACTGCACGACCTTCACTATTAACATAAACACCGACGGTAATGTTACCATCGGCACTAATCTTGCCAGATGAAGGACTTAAATATATCGAAGCCGCGTGACTGCTATGAGGAAATAAAACAATTACCGCAGCTACGAAAGCTAAGGCAGCAAACTGTTTCCAAGAAGAGATCAGTTGTATTTTTGTTTTCGGCACAACAATTTTTAACAGGCTTATTATACCATGAATTACCATTTTCTGTACAAGTAATGAAAAACCCGAAGCCTAACAAACTCTTCGGGTTTTCATACATTATTTATAGTGCTAGCGCTTCCTTGACTCGCTGTACGATAGAATTATTTTGCTCCAAACTGGTTAATCGCTTCTCTACCGCATCAAATCGTTTATCAACTAGATTGAATCTATGGTTCATTTCTTCTCTGGTTGGTGTAGCGTCGAAACCAGCCTTAATCATTGAGGCTAGCTCATTGTTACTTATTTGACGCTCTCTTTTCGAACTTTTCTTTGGCATAATTAGGCCTAAATAATTAGCCCCTGTTTTTGACATTATAAATCATTCTGATGAATCGTCAATATTGTGAAAACCCACACGTACCCGGCTAGATATCTCACATCTAACGGAGTAAACTTTATACTTTATACCAAATACCTTATACTTAAGATATGTCTATCTGGATC
>CAZPQR010000005.1:0-9675 GCA_964588865.1 uncultured Gammaproteobacteria bacterium | reverse complement strand
TGAAGTAGCTATTTGATTTCTGACTGATCACGTATTTCTTCTGCTAAATCAACTGGATCGGCAGTGTAGATTGTTTCAACTCCCAATTCTTTCAACATCTTAAATTGCTGATCAGCCCGAAGTGGCGATATGACGCCACCCATAGATTCCATCCAGGTGGTCGCCATTGTCTTTAAACCCATTTTTTCTGCCATAGCTTTGTATGATTGCATCATTTCTTTGCCAGTTTTGGCCGAAAAAATTGAAATTATATTGCTAGCGATTAAAACCGCAGACAGCGAGATAGCATCCTTATCGCCATCAAGCATTTCTTTTAGTCGCTCAGGAATTCTAAAAAAGGCATAGCCTAAGTATTTTCCGACACCTTCTACTCTTCTGGTAGCTTCATCTGAAGTTGGAAATGAATCAGCTCCAAAGACGACCTGGACTGGCCCAACATTTGCCGCCTTCCAACCTTCGCCATCTTTGACAACAAATTTCTCAAGATTACTTTTATTTGGCGATTCTTCAATTGGCGTGGTAATAAATGGCACAACTCCTCCGTTGAGAATCAAACCCTTTACCTCCGGCATCTTCATTTTAACAGCCTCTAATATGGCCGGCGAAAGCGACGCGAATCTTACACACTGCTCTAGATGAAACTCTTTAACTAATTCGATAGCTCGGTCGACCGCGGCCACATCCTTCAATTCCAAAACCAACTCGTGATCGGCACTATAGGGAGAAAACTGTTCAAAAATCTGACGCAAACTAGTTGCATCTTTTGTTTGCATTAAATCTTCAAATCTTGCCTCATGAACTTTCGTACCTCCAATTTTCATGGAATGAGCAATAACCGGTTCACTATCTAGTGTAGCGCGAATATCCATTTCAATTGTCCGTGTTCCTTTGGCCAAAGCTTCGCTGAAGGGCTCCAATCCTATTCCCCATTTGTGCTTAATCAGATCGTGTTCTTCTTGAAAATCTAAATTTTCGCGCAAGTTATCTATTGATGCCAATAACGATTCATTCAATGCTTCTAAATGCTTCTTGTAGTCAGCTCGAAGCTCTTCTTTCGCATTTGGATCTACTTCATCTGCAATCTTTTCAGCCAATTCCACAGCAGTTTCATGCAGAGAATTAACATCACCATATCGAGTTAGTTCCCAGATTGGTGAATCCTCTACTTTTTTTGATCTATGATCCTGCTGACTTGTCTGGTCTAGTTGTTCATACATAGGTAGTTGTCATTTATTTAATGTCTACATTATATAATAGATGGCCGATATTCATCTATTGACAATATAGCAATCATATGTTAATTTACAGTAATTAGCACACGAACTAGCCGTTTTGCTAGGAATTCACCAGAAAGGGTATCGACATGTTCGATGAGAATGAAGCCGCCTTGATTTTCTTCCTGATTATCATGGCTGTCGGCTGCCTCGGTATGTATGAGGCCAGCAAGATCGGGAAGGAGCGTCTGGCGGCCAGAAACTTGGCCGCCCAAACCGTCGCCACTCAGGCCGACACGACCCACGTCGCCCTACCGCACGGCTACCGGTTCACGGAATAATGTTCGTGGAAAACGAACACATAGAGGAGCACCACTCGGAGCTCCTCTTTCCTTTTGTTGACAAATCAAGCTGACACTCGTAATCTCTGGGTGTCAGCTCTTTTCATTTTACTCTAGCTAGGAGGAACCGTGATAGCCCAAGACCAGATTATAGTCTATGGTGGCACATCCAACCATATCATGGATGACATTGCCCTGAAGTTGGCTAAGAGCCAACTAGGTTTCAGTGACCTCAAATTCACTCACGTGACTCACAAAACCTGGGGCGATCGTGAACCCGGATTCCGCCTCAATCGTTTCGACGAAATCGCCGGCAAGACTGTAGTGATTTTCTCTAGTCCGGTCGATGACAAACTTGAGCTTCAGCTTCGCGATATGGTGAATGCCTGTCGTTGGCAGTACCACGCCAAGCGAATCATCGTGGTCATGAGCTTCTTACGCTATCGTCGACAAGACCATGTCGACAAGCATCATGAAATCACCCGACTACGCCTGTTCATCAAATATCTACATGACTGGGGCGTAGATCACCTAATCGTTTGTGACCCGCACAACGCCGAGAAGACATCTGCCTTCTGCCAGGAGTTCCCTATCAATCTGACAATTGCTGATCCGACTGCGCTGTTCGTCGATGCGACCAGACTGCTTCTCCTTAGTTGCGGTTTGGAAAATGTCGTCCTCTTCTCTCCCGATTTTGGCTCGGTCAAACGAGCACTAGCCATGGCAGAATGTATCAACGTACCGCTGGTGGCATTGCCCAAAAGGAGGATAAACGGTCGACTCGAAACAGTACCCGATCCGATGCAGTTCGAGCACCTGCTAAAAACCGAATACCAACCTCAAGTCCCACTGAGCTGCAATATTAGTGACGTGAAGGGTAAGGTGGTAGTATTCCGTGAGGACGAGGTCGATTCAGGACGAACCAGCGCCATGCAAGCTTGGGAATTGCACAAAGTAGGGGTTAGAGCGATCTATTTGCTCGCTACTCACCCAGTCTGCAGTGACGGCTGGCGTGACAATCTCTTCCCTTACGGTGAGAAACAACCCTTCACCCAAGTTTATCTCGGTGATACCAGACGTCGCGGTGATTTCACCAAAACTGACTACGAAGGCAGTACTGGTGGAGAAGTCATCGTTGTCAGCATGGCACCAATACTCGCCAAGGGACTGGTCCATGTCTTAGAAAGTCTTCCTGACTAGCACGAAACCCAGCACTTCAATTCATATTGTGTATGAAACGAGGTGCTGGGTCTTTATTATATTCAGATTTTGCAAACTCCGACCTACTACCTAGTACCTAAGGCCTAAGGCCTAACTAAACCATCTCTCCTCCACCCAACACACCCAATACATCTTCTACTTCTTTGTCTTGACCACCGTTAAACTTCTGGTGGTTGGCGTGATAATTCTTATCAACTACCGCCTCGATAGTAATCTTCTGTCCCAGGACATCGCTGATAATTTGCTGCGCGGTCTGCTTATTTTTGCTTTCGCGTACGCGCTCGGCGTGGAAATCATATTCAAATCCCACTGTCAGAATATTCCTGTCCAGACTTATCGGATGACCGACTTTCATGAAAGCTGATAATGAATGATTGTGCGGCTTCAGTGCATCAAGTATCAACATCCACGTACTCGTATTCATAGTCGGGGTGATCGTAGCTGTCTTGGCTGTATCAACTACGGGGCGCTCCACAATAGGTTCTGAACTGATGATAGCGTCCTGGCAAAACTCGACAATACCCAATTCCAAGGGCAACTGCGGTATCATAGCTGATTTGGTTTCGGCTGCTTTATCAAGGAATATTTCCAAAAGTTGCACCAGTTCCCGACTACTGAAACGGCCTGCCAACTCACGGATCTTGGCGATGCGCTGCTCTTCAATATCAGGACTATAGGCCAAACCCATGACTTGAGCCAGCAATATCTGACGGGTGTATTCGACCAGATCAGAAGCCAGATCATCGACGTCAATTCCTTCGCGTACCAACTGATGCAAATGCTTCAGTGCTTGCTGCACATTACGCACCTGCAAGTTATCGAGAATAATCTCCACATCGGACCAATTGCTCCGTGGCAAAACTAAATAAGCAATATCTTCGGTGACTTTCTTATCCTCCGCTAAGCTAACAATCTGCCCCAAAATTGATTCTGCATCACGCATACCGCCCTCTGATCGACGAGCAACAGCAGCCAAAACTTCGTCGGGTACTGTGATCTGTTCTTGATTGGCGATCGATTGTAAGCGTTCGATGATAGAAATAGTAGGAATCTTCTTGAAATCAAAGCGCTGACAACGAGAAATAATAGTTTCTGGTACTTTGCGGATTTCGGTCGTAGCTAAGATGAAGATGACGCGCTCTGGTGGCTCTTCCATAGTTTTCAACAGGGCGTTAAAAGCCGCCTTGGATAACATATGTACTTCATCGATAATGAAAACTTTGTAGCCTTTGCTGTTGTAGGGCGGTACTTGAGCATTAGCAATAATATTTTCTCGTACATTATCAACTTGTGTGTGCGTGGCAGCGTCAATCTCCATGATGTCCATCGAGCGACCAGCTAGAATCTGCTGACACATCTCACAATTATTACACGGCTCAGCCGAATCGGCGGGACGTTTCGAACAGTTGATCGCCCGCGCAAAAAGACGCGCCAAAGTCGTCTTGCCAGTGCCACGCGGCCCAACGAAAAGATAGGCATGCGCCAAATGACCGCTCATAATCTCACCGGCCAGCGTCGTCTTGATGTGATTCTGACCCACTACCGTGGTGAAACTTTGGGGTCGATATTTACGATAGAGAACTGCCATAGACTCCTATAGTAATAAATAAACTTGCCTTAGGCAAGTCAAGCTCTACACCTATCAAAAGGTGGCTTTTAATTATAACTTTGGCTGGGGAAAAGGCTTCGTTTGATGATATTTTCCACTGCTGCCCATTTACTGTCAGCGTCTTTGGGCACTAGGATAACTACTTGGTCACCCTCTTCGCCTTTGTAATAGGTAATACTTGCCGTCAGGACGCGGAACAGATGATCGTCTACCACGACGATATAGTCGCCTTTATCTTGATCGCGAGCCAAGACACCCATCAAGCGCTTACGCTCAACAGGACCGATTTGTTTGTAAATGAAATTACCCTGACCGTCAATGACTAATTTCAAAATGTCACCTTCTACTAGTTTGGATTTGGAAGCATAATTAGCCGGCACAGAATACACCTTACCATCAGGACCAATCATGTTCTGCCCGTCGAAGACTCCTTCGATCACCTTACCTTCATCACTGGTAGCTTCACGACCAACCTCTTGGGCTTTGACAGCATAGTCAACAGCCTGAGTCGATCCGTGACCCATCATTTCAGCCAAAACTACCTTCATCTTCTTCAACTCTAACTCCTGTCGATGAATGTAATCTTCTAGTTCTTGTATTTTCTTAACCTTGGACATTTGTTTTGACTCACGTCTCCTTCAGGGAAGGAAGCGTCAGCGATTTTATTGTGGTCTTTATTTTGCTGCGGCGGTCGTCGTTGCCGCTGGTGGTGTCTGTCTTTGGACACGTGCACGTAATTCCATTTCTATCTGCTCTTTGGGTCGGCCGTACTTCATGCGTGATAGCTCTCGTATTATTGTAGCACGATTTCGATCTCCTGACTGCGGTGGTGCGGGACGGAAATTGAAAGCCGGTGGATTCTGATTATCAACCAGCAACTTGATATACGCTTGCTGCTTAGGAATATTGATCAGATCATATTGCGTGAAGACAGGTGCGAATTGTTTGTCCAGAAATTCGGCATCTTCAGGACCGACACGGAAAGCCACTTTGGTACCGACGTTGCCGAATACTGCATCGCGAATCTTGGTGTCGCCGTCTTTGACCAATTGGTTGATATACTGATGTGCCACTACCAGATTGAGCTTATACTTACGAGCTTCGGATAAAATAACAGCAATACTGTCGGTCAAAAAATTCTGAAACTCATCGATATAGAGATAGAAATCAGAACGTTTATCCTCCGCTTCGTCAACTCGTGACAAGGCAGCGATTAATAATTTGCTGACAACGATCAAGCCCAATAAATTACTGTTCATCTCTCCAATTTTACCTTTGGATAAATTGACCAGCAATATTTTATTTTCATCCATCACCTGTCGGAAATTAAAAGAGCTTTGTTGCTGCGCAACTATTGGTCTCATTATATCGTTGGCTACAAATTGCGTCAACTTACTTGTAACATAAGGAACCATGTTAGCGAGTGCAGCTTCACCGCCAGCTTTGTGGGCTTCCTTGAGCCAGAAATCACGAATCACTTGATTGGTTGATTTGGATAATTTGTAGCGACGGAACTCTTCATCGGATAGCACTTTGGAAACTTCCATCAAGCTGGAGCCGGATTCTACATCTTCCATCATCAATAAGATGGTGTTACGGAGATATTGTTCGAACATAGGACCACCAGTTTTGCGCAGATCGTATAACTTATCGAAAATATTGATCACCTCGTTGATAACCAAGGTCTTCTGTTCGGGATTGAAAAATTCTAACATATTCATACCGAGCGGGCGCGAAGTATCTCCGGGGTCGAAAACAATAACATCGTCTTTGCGTTCATCAGGAATATTGCCCAGAATTACCTCCACCAAATCGCCATGCGGATCAATAATACAGCAACCCTTACCATTCTTAATATCTTGAATAATAAGGTTACTCATGAATACTGATTTACCCACACCCGTTTGTCCGACGATGTACATATGTCGACGACGATCAGCATCCTTGATATAGATCGGCACAATCTGCCCACGATAATCCGAATCACCCAGATATAAACCACGTTGTGGTAAATCTCGTGGCGGAGCAGCTTTGCGCGCTTCCAACCAGCGAATATTAGGAGTATCAATAGACGGTGTCGGTAAATGCCATAGTCCCACCAGCTCCTCCGCGTTGAGCAAAATACTAGCCGACTCATTGAAACGGCGATAGATGAAATCTTTGACCAAGTGATGACGAGCAGAGATTTGTTTGGCTTTGAAAGAATTACCAGTTTCGTAAATATTAAATTGGCCAAAGGAATTAACCAAACTCTTGAGATTGGATTCGGCTTTGATTTTGTTCTGAGCGAAACTAATAACTCGAATATTGACGTCCAGACCAGCCTTATTGGACTTATCTTCTAATGCTTTGGCCGTAGCGATATCCAGCTGACTCGCTTGCGCTGGACGTTCTGGTTCTGTCGGTGAATTTTTCTTGGGACTCGAAGTTTGCAGACTAGAGAAGACACCAGAAACCATCGATCCAGCTGAAGGTAACAGCCAATTAGCATTGCTTTTCTTCTTGGCGACCTGCAATCCTTTGCCTTCATTGAGTGCGCGAGCTACTTTGACTCCTCGCTGATGCCAAGCACCTCGCGCCGAACGAACCACATATTGCAGAGCCAATGACTCACCAGTTTCTAATTTGCTCATGCCGTTGGTCAAAGTCTCCATCGGGTCGAATTCGAATTGTTGGAACGTCTTGATAGGAAATATAGAATCACGCGCTAAAACAATGTAGGTACCCGTCAGCTGACCTTGCGGGTGGAAAATATTGTAATCAGTGACAGTCTCGACATGAATATCCGGATGAACTGATTGCAATATGTGATGGAAGAAATCAACCATCGTCGGTGGTACTGCGGCGTAGAAAGATATCTCACCAGGGCGAGCCACTATTTCTAAAGAAAAATGATCATTACGTCCGAAGAACCAAGCAGCCAGTCCCCGCTGCGCACGTAGCGAGCCTAGCGACGAATACAAAGCTTCGATATGCGCCAATTGCTCTTTGATCCGCTGCTCGTGCATATTGTCATCGTTATTTTCAGTCGTGAAACGAGGAACGGTTAACAAAAATATTTGCAGCTCCTGCTCACGCCAATGTAAGCGAACTACAATGGCTCGAATCACCAGAATGAGCAAAAATAAGCCAACCACAACAGAAACTAACCAGGTGGCCGCTGGTATCAGCAGCGGTTGGTCATTGACGATGATTAATTGCCACAGAATCATGAACTTAGGATTTGAGAATTTGATCAGCCTTAATCTTGGCTTCTTGCTCCAAGAAGAATCGATTGACTCCTGGGATCATCTGCAACCATTTCATTATCAACGCTCGGACTTTGTGCACTGTGGCTTTGCCTTGGGACATCAAGGTCTGTATCGCTACTGCTGTAGCTTCACCACGAGCGCGGAATTCTTGGCGTTTGGCTGCAGTCATGGATAAATAAGCTTCATCCAAACCTTCGGATAAGTAGCCTTCAATTAACAAAATCTGAGGATCTTTGCGCGGCAAACGCTTCTCCGCTGTCGGCGCAGTTGTTCGTGATGGCTGGGTGCTGGCCTGAGGCTGTTCGGATTGTTTGACGACAGCTGATTCCTCGGGCTGATGTTCGATCGAAGGACCGTTTTCTACTGACGGTATAGCTTCAAAATGAGTATCGGGCATACAGCAATATTATACCATATTTACCTAATCCTTGTAGTGAATTTACTGCCAACAGAAAACATAGTATACTATTGTTGATGATTACGAAGTTAAAACAAATACAATACCAAAATATAACTTGGATCCACTGCACCAAACCAACCGAAAGTGATCTTGAGTATTTGCAAACCAAATTTGACTTCCATCCACTCGATATAGCCGACGTCAAGAATGTTTCCTTGCGCCCCAAACTGGATGAATATCCCAAATATTTATTCATGGTCTTGCTGTTTCCGTTCTATGACCGACAAGAACGCGAAATCAAAGCCTCCGAAATCGATCTTTTCCTCGGTGATAACTACCTGATCACCATTAGTGACGGTAATATGAAAGAATTGGATACTTTCTTCAATCAATGCTCAACCAACGAAGTAATCCGCAAACTGTATCTCGCTGACAATACCGTCGCGCTGCTCCATGAGATCCTCCACCGTCTCCAAACCTACACCTTCCCCATGCTCGATCACATTACCTTGGATATCGAGAATATCGAACGTCAAATTTTCGCTGGACAAGAACGACGTATGGTGCGAGAAATCTTGGTGATCAAACGTAATATTGTAGCTTTCCGCCGCATCATGCATTCACACAAATCGATTATCGGCAAATTGATGCGGGTGCAGAATGAATTCTTCAATCCTGAAGGCATGCGGGTTTATCTGAAAAACGCTCTTGAACGCAGTCAAGACATCTGGGATATTCTCGACACGCACAAAGAAACTATCAGCGCTTTCGATGAGACCAACAACGCGATGATTTCTTTCCAGCTCAACGAGATCATGAAGATTCTGACCACCATTTCCGTTATTCTCATCCCTGCCAATCTAGTGGCCAGCATCTTCGGTATGAACGCGACACACACCCCGATCGTCCAAGAACAGTATGGTTTCTGGGTTATTCTATCGATTATTCTGGGGTTGATACTGGTGCTATTAGTTTTCTTCCGGAAGAAGCATTGGCTGTAATTAGGCATCGGGCATTAGGCGTTAGGAATTAGGTACTAGGTAGTAGGAGGCAGAAAAGGCGTTGGGTGGCCTTGTTTTTTTATCCATAAGCCAGTATAGTAGTCGATTATGTCTACCAATTTCTGGAACAATCTACCTCGCCCAATCCTCGCCCTCGCACCGATGGTCGGTATTACTGATTCTGCCTATCGTCGCCTTGCCAAAAAGTGGGGCGCTGATGTCGTTTATTCCGAAATGATTGCCTCCGAAGCACTGGTAAGGAAAATACCCAAAGCTCTGAAAATGATGGAATACGTGACAGAAGAGCAGCCATTGGTGGTACAGATCATGGGTAATAATCCCAAAATTATTAGCGAAGCTGCCAAAATGATCGAAGCTCACGGTGCTGCTGGCGTGGATATTAATTTCGGTTGTCCCGCGCACAAAATTGCTCGTAATTTCTGCGGAGTAATGCTGATGCGAGATCTCAAATTATCACATGATATCATCGCCGCTGCTATCGACGCCGTATCAATCCCTGTATCGATCAAGGTGCGCATCAGCATCAACGCAGCCGACAATCCTCCAGCCGGTCGTCCGCGGGATAAAGTTACTATCATCGATTTCCTTCGAGCCATCGACGATTTGGCCGTGGCTGC
>CAZPQR010000004.1:16527-30643 GCA_964588865.1 uncultured Gammaproteobacteria bacterium | reverse complement strand
GTTAAGCTACAGCTGATGGCCGCTTCAGATAGCAGAGGTGAAAATTTATTGAGCTTGGACCAAACCATAAAGTTCAAGACGTAAGGCAGTAATAATATCCGCTAGCGAAGTCAGCGGCTTCTTGTAGAGACTAACGGTAACATCGCGAATAATCAACTCATTGCCCTGCTGATTATAATTGGGTGCCGATATCATGAAACGCAGCGCTCGCTGATCAACTGCTGCGGCGGACGTATCGAAAACCACCCGAGCCAATCTACTACCATCTGATTCAATAGTTGGCGGCACATAATTGGCAATCACATAGTCCACATCCAGACCAGCATCAAAGGATTTCAAGGTAATTACTTCCGGATTGAAAAATTGCTTCGGATCGAAGAAAAATAACCCATCTCCCGCAATCATAGTATCAGCCCGTGTCAGTACCACCGGTGCCAGAGGCGCAGTAACAGCAGCGAAAACCGGTTCATGGATCGTTTGCAACTGATACGGTTTACCATCCACGGTCACGGCTTGCAGGCCAGCGGGATGAGCAGTAGAAATACCGACTGATCTGGCAGTAGTATAAATCGTTGTCGTCGTCAGATCCAATTGTGGTAAACCATCGCGGTATTCAGAATTATTAGCCAGGTAGAGATGGTCGCTAAAAGCGATTAAGTGCTGCCTGGTCTCTATCTGAGTTACAAAAATATCATTATCAACCTGCCAATCCAAACTATAGACGCCTTCTGGCAAATCATCCGCCCGTACTTGCAACAGACGTAACGGACTAGCGCCGACAGTATTACCGGTCCGTCCATCATCAGGTAACTGCCATCTTTTAACTTCTTGCCCTGACCAATCACGCGCTATCAAAGTAATAGGATCAGCACCGACCGTACGATTGAAATCCACGAGTGAAATATTCCAGACGAGTGACTCTTTCTTCACATAGGTATAAGCTGTCCACGGACCACGGATCAAACGATCAATAGTGGTCGTAGCTGAACTAGCCTGATAGTCGGCCTGACTATAGCGGCGCAGCAAATTGAAGTTATAAGCACCAACTTTGAGATTATAATAACCACTTAAAAAATCATTGACTGACGTGAATTGTGGCTGACGTTGCCAGAGAGACATAGTGCCCGAAGTCACCCGTGACCACGGCGCACTATCAAAACTATTATTTTCAATTGGCCGCAAGAAATAACTCCACTCCTGACTACCTTGCACTTGCAAACCCAATTGAACCAATGACTGTCCTTGATTGACATAACGAATATCAACTACCGCTTGATCATAGGCCTGCGGATAGCGCACGCGGAAATAAACCGGCTCAGCCAACACCTTCTGGCCCTCAGCTGTCACGCCGGCCAAACGATTAGCCGGATAGAGTCGTGATATCTGTGGACTCTCATGCAAGAAATCATAGTGCATAATCCTGACGCCCGACGGATTCAAATCATAGATCACCGCCGATCCCAAGAAGATCACCGGAAGTAGAGCGATAACCCAACGAAAAACTCTAATCATGTTTAGTAACGACTAATTGATACAGACCCAAACCATCGTCCTCGAAAATAGCAACTCCCAATTGCAGGCCGTACGGCTGCCATTGTTGATTCAGATAGTCACGTCTCTGACTATCAATCATCGGATTTAGAAACACTACTGGATAGCCAGCTGCCAGCAGTTGCGCTGTAGCACGCAGATATCCCTCATCACCTTGCGGCGTGATAACAGAGAAGGTGGGCCACAAATATTTATCAGCCTTCTGCGTCATAATGATAGTCTGTGCTGGCACCGCTTGCTTGGTCAAAGACAAAACTCGTTCATAGCTATGAAGATCGCGACGTTGCTGCAGCCAGCCTTCTTGCGGTTCTGCCAAGACACGTTGAGCCGAAAATATAAGCAGCAAACCAACGATACTCACGGTGAAAATTTTCTGATACTGCGGTGCTAATTGTCTGGTCAAACCAATAATCGCCCAAGCCATAAAGGGCGACAGCAAAGTATACAGTGGCAACAAATAACGCACATACGACGTACCAATGGTGGTAGCTCCAACTATAGGATTATCTTGTACCAACCAACTGCCGTAATAACACAGCAAGAAAGCAGTAACAAAAATCGCTAACCAGCAGTAATGTCGGTGTCGTTGCTCACGGAAATTCTGTCTGAAGCTTGCAGCACCGATCAAAGCCAAGACCAGGAACGGTAGCTGCCACCAGATGACATAACGCTCTGTCACCCACCAGATCAAGCGCGGATGAAAGCCAAAAGGAAATAGTAATGATATGCCGGTTTGCCACAAAGAAACTGGACTTTGATGCAGTAACTGATTGCCACCACCCCAGAGCAATGACCACTTACCCATAACTACCAGCAGCATGATCACGATCGCCGGCACGGTACTCAAAGCCGTAGCCAAAATGTATTTGAGAAACAAACGACGACGCTCGATGACCACGAAGCTCAAGACAGCCACCGCGATCCAGATAGCTTCTGATGGACGGATCATCACTGCCAACGACAATGTAAGACCAACTCCGACATAATCCCACAGTCGTCGCCGTTGCGAGATCTGATAAATATAATAACCAGACATCAGCAACAGACTGACAAATAAAACATTAGGCAAGAGACTACGCTGCGTATAATAGAGCCAAGCTGGATGCACCATACAGAGAAACACTGACCACCAGGCCATCTGCGGTGAGAAAACTCGTTTCAGCAACCAATAAAAGTGCATCAACCCCAACAAAGCAAAAAGTAACGTCCAATACGGTAATAACGCAGTGGACGTGAAACTACTTAAGAAACCATACAACGCTATCAGCCCCACAAACCCCGCTGGCACGATTGCCCCATCACGCACAGCAGCACTACGCGGCGTAATGTATTCGGTCATGAGCGGAATAGTGGTCGGCACTCCGAGTGGCAAACCTTGAGCCAAACGAGCGGCAAAATGATAGTTAACATTGGCATCTGGCGACTCGAAGATATGTGCCGGTCCCCCATTCCAAATAAGCATCAATTGAGCGGCGGCAAAGAGCAAAAATATGATAAATACACCATACTGTGTCAAGAGCTGTATTTTGATCTGTCGCAACATGTTCATAGTATATCACGTTTATTAGGCTTTAGATCGTCCCAAGTGGCAAACCTTGATTGTCCGTCAGGGGTGAAATATGTTAAACTGCTGTCATTAAACGCCATGAAATTACTGATCGCAGCGGTCGTTAGCTTCTTCCTCCTCATCATACCTTGGCCTCTTGCGCCTTTTCATTGGGTAGCGCTAACGCTCTATCTCGGCTGTCATAGCTATGCCTTAGGCCAGAAATACTCTCCAACCGGCGAGAAGCTCTTTCGGTTTATTTTCGGTTTGCTCCTGACCTTATCACTGCTTATGATCGGTGGCACGGCCTGTTTCTACGGCTGGACCATCAACCATAGTAGTTTAATCCTAATCTCTCTCATTCCGACTGCACTGGTAGCTCTACCCTATCGTCATCAGACCACTGCCAGCCACGAAGCTTGGTCGTGGCGTCACTTCCTCCTACCGCTGGCTCACCTGCTTAGTGGTGGCTTGTTGGTCTGGCTACTAAGTCGACACGCTACCGTAGAACCGATTCAATCACCATGGTTAATCATTCCTTTGTCCGCCTATGTGCTCATGGCCGTGGCCTGTTTAGTGGCACTCTTGACCGTCACCCATAAGACTATCCCCGCCTGGCTCAAGATGATCGTCTTGAGTTGGCATGTCTTCATCAGCACCAGCTTGGTACTACTGATCTATCCCTTAGGATTTGGCTTCGACCCCTTCATCCATCAGGCGACAGAAAAGATTTTACAGCTCACGGGCACGATTCATCCCAAACCCTTCTACTATATTGGTCAGTATAGCTTGGTCGTCTGGTTACAAACTTGGAGTCAATTACCGTTGCTACTACTTGATCGCTGGCTTCTGCCTTTGTTGACGGCTCTATTACTTCCCACCATCGTCTACTTTTCCTTCCGTTGCAATTTCCGCAGTGAGCCGCGAGCACTGGCTTGGTTGCCGCTCAGTATTTTCTTATTACCCTATCCTTTCTTCATCCAAACCACACCCCAAGGACTATCCTTGCTCTGGAGCTTCCTCCTGATAATGCTCAGTTTATTCTACATCCACCGCCAACAACTACCCGCCATCTGGCTACTGGTAGTGGCCACGGCCGGACTGACACTCCATCCGCTATCTGGCATTCCCATGATGCTCTATACCGTCCTGCTGGTTATTTATCATCGTTCTTGGGAAGCCAAGAAATTAGTGCGATTACTACGTTTCAGTCTCTACGGCATCCTGACTGTCATCGCCGCCTTGGCCATGCCGCTGGTCTTCGCTCTACAATCACGCCTATCTTCTAGCAGTGCGAGCAATGTTTCACTCGATGACCCGACCGCACCGCTATGGCAATTACCTCACTACTATCGTTTCATACGTTGGGATGATCTGATCTATCTCTTCGATAGTTCCTCCAAGCTACTACTCTGGCTTCTAGCGGCCGTTGGATGCTGGTATGTCATACGACATCGCCGCGCTCATTACTTCGCTCATTATCTGATCACCTATCTGGCGCTGATCAGTAATTACATTTTATTAACCTTATACGTACACTTTGATTTCCTCTTACCCTACGAACGTCAATCGTATCCTGAACGCATATTAACGCTGAGCTATTTCTTCTTATGGCCTTTCGCTTGTATCGCCTTGTACTGGCTAGCCAAACACATTGTGCAGACGTCGCGGCCATTACGCCTGATCGTACTATTGCTTCTCACGGGAGTCCTGACGGTCAGCTGGTATCTTAGTTATCCGCGCTTTGACTACTATTCGCAAAACAAAGGTTTCAATACTAGTACCTATGATCTAGCAGCTGTTAACTGGATACGCAATGCCGCCGGTAATAAACCCTATATCGTTCTAGCCAATCAATCGGTTTCGGCTGCTGCGGTGCAGACCTTGGGATTTGAGCCAAGTTATCGCGGTCATTACCTCTACCCGATCCCGACTGGTGATCCGCTGTATCAATCCTATCTCGATGCTGTCTACAATCGCAAAGCCACCGCTTCCATCCTTCAAGATGTCAAAGCCTTAACCGGAGTGTCTACTGTCTATCTGGTCGTCAATGATTATTGGTCAGGGTTTGAAGATACGATTCAAAGATTAAAAAAATCCGCCACAACCTCGACGGCCATCGGTGGCGGACGAATCTATATTTTTACTTTTGCGGCTCGTTAATCAGCGCTACTAGATCTGTTATATACTGCTTGACTGTTAGCGATGCGACCGAATCCAGACAAGCCTGACGCATCGTGCTGATCATATCCTTGTGATCAGCTATTTGTTCTATTACTTGCTGTAGCTGCTTCCAATTACCAGCCTCGAAGACCCAACCATTACGCTCAGATTGTATCAGCTCGGCGGCACCACCAGTATCAGAGGTGATGACTGGGATACCCAAGCTCAAAGCTTCCAAACTAACTGTTGGTAAATTTTCATAACAGATTGACGGCATGACCAGAGCATCAGTGTGCGTCAATATTTCCAAGAGATCCTGACGATTGCGCCAACCATAGAATTGAATGCGTTCATCTTCTTTGGCCAAGGCCAAAGCTCGATGGAGCTGTGGCCCCAATCCCACGACACGCAGACGCACATCGGTACGATTGAGTCGTTGTACCAGCTCGACCAGATGCAAGATGCCTTTGGGCTCGCTCAATTGACCAACATAGGTCAGACGCAACTCTGGCGCTTGGCTGTGCTGCATCACATGATCAGGGAAATCAACTGGGTTTCTGATGACAGCGAATTTTGAACAAGGGAAAAATTTCTTCTGACGATAGAAATTAGTTAAGAAGTGTGACGGCGAGACGATCAGCTCGGGCGAGCCCATCAAGCTACGCATCAACCAAGGATAGCCCAAGATGTTGGCGATGCGCTGGAGCCAACTATTTTCACGTCCCTTAATGATAATGCCGGAAGGATTATACAGCTGCACATCATGAATGGTGTGAATATGACGAATACCCTGACGGCGAAGTAACCACGGAATGAGGAAGCCAAGACCCATCAAATTATGAGTAATGACAACATCTGGCTTCTCGCGCACCAATACCGAACGCACTGCCAGATAAGAATGAATGTTGAAAATGTCTAATATGTGCCAGACGAAGCGAGCAATGGCTGGATAAGCATAATCATTCATGTAGTAGTAGAGATTCCAAGGGAAGAAGCGATAGACCTTCACTCCGCGTAATTCGCGCTGTTCGGGCCACAACGTTGCCAAAGAGCCTCGAGGCTGCGTCGAGATAACGAAAACATGGTGCAAATTGTCACGCAAACCTTCAGCCAAGGTGCTAACCATCATCTCAGCGCCACCACGGACAAAAGGCGGATACAAATTAGAAATTATTCCGATTTTCATAACAATTTTTTGTAAACTGCTTCCTGCTGTCTACCGACGACAGCCCAATCATAAGTGGATAATACTTTGGCTCGGCCAGCTTCACCGAACTTGGCTGACATCTGAGGATTCTTCAATAACCAATCCATATATTTAGCCAAGGAGCCAACGTCTTTGGGTTTGACCAAGAAGCCATTAACTTTCTTCTCAATCAAGCTGCGCACTCCTGGTAGATCTGAGGCAATGACAGGGATGCCAGAGGCCATGCCTTCGAGAATAACCAACCCAAAGGCTTCCGAACTATCGATCGAAGGCAGAACCATAATGTCAGCTAAATTGTAATACAACGGTAATTGATCATCTGGTACGAAGCCGGTGAAAACCACCTTCTTCTCCAAGCCGAAATTCTGTACCAGACTGAAATAACTTTTCATCAGATCACCCGTACCGATGATGACCAAGCGATAATCATCATGAGAAGCGATCATTTGGAACGCTTTGATCAGATAAGTAACACCTTTGAAATAATGAGCTTTGTCCAGAGCACCGATAAATAAGACGATACGTTTATTGTGCAGACCGTGCAGATCAAGGATCGATTTGTCTTTGCGTCGCGGCTTGAAGGTATCGGCATCAACGCCAAAAGGTATTTCCACGAATTTCTGTGGCTCTTGGACTAACCGATCACGCAGACGCGAGCGACGAATATAGTCCAATGACGATACGATCAGTGAATCAGCTCGATTGAGAATGCGCGGCATAATCTCTTGACTATGCCAGCGAAAGAATTTCTCCGAGAAACCCTGCCCAAAGGTATCCATATGGTAATGAATAACCATCGGAGTATCAGCCAAGAAATCTCTGACATAGAGCACTTCGGCGCCACCGTAGAAAGGATAATGCAGATCAATCACATCGAAACCACGCAGCTGCCAAGCTAATTGTGGTAGGAAGGCAGCATTGCCATAGCGCAGCCATGGTCGTAAACGTTTGACGGCGAAGGGATAGGTCTGATCAAGCGTCGGACGGTTGGTATGAGGCGTGAAGACAGTTACTGCGTGTCCTAAGCGAGCTAACTGCCAGCTCAAATGAAAAGCTACATTGCCCATGCCGCCACGATACGGTGGAAAGGTCGATACGATATGAGCAATTTTCATAAATTACCAGAACAAAATCAATAATAATATCCGTCGATAAGCAGCGAAGAACGGATTAGCGATTACACGCAGTAACCACGGCGATAATGGTTGGAACAAAATCTGACCAGTAAATTCACGCACTACTGCGCGATCAGAAATAGTACGGCTGGCGGCAACTTGGCGACGCTGTGCTAGTAGTTTGCGCCATTGCTGTGGAGAGCCGAGCCAGCTATAACTTCTAAGCTTGGCTCCGAGCCAGCCACGTCGCCAAGCAAAAAATAGTTGTCCACATTCCATGATCAAGAAAGCCGGTAATAACAAGATTAGCGTGGCCAGACGATAATTTTTGGCAATCACCCACAGTCGATTGCGCTCGAAAAACATCACCTGTTTCATGCTGCGATTGAATTCGTACTGATGATAAGCTACAGCTTGCGGCACGATATAATTACGATAGCCCGCTAGGCGCAATCGCCAGCCCAGATCCAAATCTTCCAGATACATGAACATAGCCGGATCAAATAATCCCGCACCTAGCCGCTCGATCGGATCCGGTCGAAGCATTACTGCGGCGCCAGTACAGTAGTTAACTGACCGTGGCACAGTGGCTATGTGCTGATCAATCTGATCGTTACCTTCCGTATAGCCGAATCCCAGATAGTGGATACGATTGCCCAGTGAATTGATGGTGCCGCGATCGGGCCAGAGAAGCACTTTGGGTTGAGCCGCGGCCGCATCCTGATGATGCTCCAAGAAATCCACCAAGTGTGTCAGACAATCATCAGTCAAATAAGCATCTTGATTGAGCAAGAAAATATAATCAGCCGTCCCCTGCTTGATGATAGCTTCCCAGCCTAGCTGATTGGCACCAGCGAAACCCAGATTGGTCTGGCTGTGAATCAATCGTACTTGCGGATAGTGACTAGTGATATAGTCAGCCGATCCGTCGGTAGAATTATTATCCACGATATACACCTGACGCTCAATGTCAGTTTGTCGGGTACCAAAAGCCGCCGTCAAACACTGCGGCAAATAACTCAGACCGTTATAATTGATGATCAGTAGGGCGACTGTTTTCATCGTCTCGTAAAGCTAATTGGCGAGTCAACGTTGTAATTGAACGTTCCATAGTATCTAGACGGACAAATAAGCGGAAGGTGATGTAGAGCAAAATAATAATAGCAGCATAGACAACGACGTCGGCACCTCGGCCAATATGTAGCCAATCAGCCAAACGGCTCGTCACCTCAGGCCACCAGAAAACCACTGCTACACCGATCCAGACAACACTCCACATCAACGCTAGGTTGAGTGATAATTTGAGCTCTCGACGTCGACGCCAGACAGCCATCAGAGCCAGCGCCGAGACCACCGACATAATAAGTGATAAGGTCATAATTATTTGATAAGTTGCTGCTTAAGTAAATCCCGCAAAATACGCAAACCACCAAGCATTCCTTGCCCGTAATCAAAGTAAGTAATCGTCACCGGCATCTCCTGGTAGCGCAGACCCAATTTCTTCACCAAAGCAATAATCTCCGAAGCGTGAGCCATGCGATCTTGCCTAATCTCTAACTTCTGAGCGGCCGCAGCTGTCAGTGCTCGGAAGCCATTGTGCACATCGGTCAGTGGCAGGCCAGTCGTAAGCCGTTGAAACCATAGTGCCGGCTTCTGAATCAAATACTTCTTGGTCCAAGGAATGGTATTGGCCTTAAGGAAACGCGAACCCAAGATAATATCTAGCTGCGGATTGGCTTGCAGTAGTTGCACTGCGGCCACAATATCAGCCGGGTCCATCTGACCATCAGCATCGAAATGAACCAAAATAGTAGCTCCCTGACGCAAGGCGTAGGCCATACCTGTCATCAGAGCAGCACCTTGTCCGCGATTGATCGGATGTCGTATTACCGTAGTATACTGTCGTCCAATTTCCGCTGTGGCATCAGTAGATCCATCGTCAACGACTACTACCTTATAAGGCAAAGTTTGTAGCTGCTCCAAAACACTCCCGAAGCGCCGAGCAGCGACGTTATACGCCGGAACTATGATATAGACGGTAGAATCATTCATCATGACAACAGCTTAGCTTCAGTGGCTGACATTACCGTGGCTACAGCCAGGTGATCGAGAACCGATTGTTTGTTGGCTTCTACTTGTGTGGCCAATGTCGCATCAGTCAAAGCTCGTACCAAAGCAGTTACCAAAGCCGACTGATCGTCGACAGCCACCAACAAACCAGTCAGTCCATCGGTAATAATTTCACCGTTTCCCCCGACAGCAGTAACGACCGGCACTGTACCAGCAGCCAAAGCTTCGATCACCACATGTGACAATCCTTCATAGGTACTATTGAGTACGAAGACGCGAGCTTCTTGCAAGGCTTCCAATACGTGGCCATGAGGTAACCGCTCAGTCAGCTCAATAGTAGCTTGTCCCGCTGCAACGGCCTGAAGCGTAGCTAATTCTGGACCATCACCAATAATACGTAGTCGTGCTTCTGGTACTTGCTTGATGACTTCTGGCCAGCAGGCAATCAATTGATCATAACGTTTCCAAGGCACCAGACGTCCCACCGAGGTAACCAATAATGGACGTTGCGACCACGGCGATGACGGTTGCTGCGCTGCTGTAAGTGAATTGGGTATTACCACTACATCGGCTGGATCAACTCCCCAACCGCGCACCAAATTGGCCAAGTAGTTACTTGGCACGATCACGCGTTTAGCACGTTTGACCACCCAATGCTGTATGAGACGTAAAAGTTTAATGCGAGCAGGAACTTGAGTCTCGGTTTGGAACTGCTCGATCGTACGTCGATAGTGATAACGGACTCCCGCCTGTTCCCAAGCGTAGTCACCAGTTATTTTGACGGTTAGTGGCACGCCCCAGAGACCAGATACGATCACGCTAGGCCAACCACCAGCAATCGGACCTTGAGCATAGATAACGTCTGAGCCTTGAGATAGACTGGCCAAGGTCCAAAGATATTGTAAATGACTCCACAACTTGGAACGACGCTTGATGCGCAGCACTGTAAACAACGATTGCGTCTCCGGAATAATTTCATCAGAAAAACAAACCACCGTCACCTGATGATGACGATTTGCCAGATAGGTAGCCAATTCTTGGGTATAGGTAGCTGGTCCGCCAATATCGGGCGGGAAAATACCAGCAGCAATGACGATTCTACTCATAAATAGGCCCAAAAAGTGAGATAAATGCCCAATAAAAAGCGGGCTCGTAACCCAATACTATACGAAACCCGGGAAAAATCAACCAACAAAAGCTAATCTTGGCTTTCGTTCGCTACACCATACGAAGGCTTCAAAGTCAACGATGAGCGGGCGTAAGCGATGCTTTCGGCCAAGCCTTGATCAAGGCTAACCAGCGGGAACCAACCGAGCTTATCTTTGGCCAGAGCAATATCCGGCAGTGCTTGCCTATGGGTGAAAGCTAAACCTTCAGCAAAATGGATTTCTGATTGGGATTTGGTCAGGTCAATAATTTTCTGAGCTACTTCGAGTAAGGTATGGAAACTATCGCCACCGAGATTAACCGGATCTTTGACAGAGCTATGCATCAAAGCCACAACCCCCTCTACCATGTCTTTGACATAGCATAAGGACGAACCAGTGGTCTCAGAGCCATGAATCTGTATCGGCTGATTGCGCAAGGCGTTGTTGATGAAATCAGGAACATTACGGCCACTGGACAACATCATGCGTGGTCCATAGGTAGTAAACACTCGAGCAATACGCGTATCCATCTGATAATGATCACGCCAACTACTGACCAAAGTTTCAGCGAAACGCTTGCCTTCGTTATAACACGCGCGCGGTCCGATGAAGCTGACATTGCCCAAGAAATTTTCATTGATCATATCGGCCTCATCTGGAGGTCGACCATAGACAGCCGATGATGACACTAGTAAATACTTAGCGTTATATGAACGGGCTAATTCCAAAGAATTAATAACTCCGACTGAATTGGCTTTGGCTGTTTCGATCGGTAATTTGGTGAAATCCTCTGGTGCTGTCGGACAAGCCAAATTATAGATTTCTTGAATTCCCTGAGCACGAACTTTGAATTTTTTTAACTCTGGCAAATCATTTAGCTCGAGCGGTTCGGTAATATCATGTCGGATAAATTCGAAACTGGGAAATTCCAACATCATCTTGATATTCTCTACGTCGGAGGAAATAAAATTATCAACGCAGATCACCTGATCGCCACGCTTAAGGAGAAATTCACACAAATGTGAGCCCAAGAATCCGGCTCCACCGAGGACTAAAATATTTTTTTTCTCTATCGGATAACGTACGGTCATAATGTATAGCGATGAGTAAGATAATTATATTGTACACTAAAAACAGCTAGCAGTGTAGTCACATAGGACCACGGCTTAACCTTAGTATCGAAGTTATTGACCCACCGAACTGGCAGCTCAATAACTGATAAATTACGTTTGCGAGCTAAGAACAAAATTTCGAAATCAAAAGCCCAATCATCACGTCGCTGCTGCTCAAATAACACCTTACATGATGAACGGAAAAGTTTGAAGCCGCATTGGGTATCTTTGATACCTGGTAATAACAACGTCTGAATCATGGCATTACCCAAGCGCCCGAGGAATTGCTTCAGCCACGGTTGAGCCACCACAATGGCCGCTTGGTCGACTTGGCGAGAGCCAATGACAATATCGTGCTGTCCCAGAGCTTGTAGGAAAGCTGGTAAATGCTCAATATCGGTGGAGTTATCAGCATCAGTGAAGAGTATAACCTCCCCCTGAGCAGCCAAGACTCCTGCCCTGACAGCCGCTCCCTTACCGCGATGTGGCAATTTCAGCAAGCGCACATCAGACTGCCCGCTTACCAAAGTCGCCGTGTCGTCGGTTGAACCATCGTCAGCCACCAATAACTCAAAATCAGCACCATAGTGCTGCTGCATAAACGATCGGATTCGCTGCAAGGTAGAGATAATGACCGCCGACTCATTGTAAGCCGGCACAACAATGCTAATCATGAGAACGGAAAGTCCAGTATTTATTCCAGGTGAAGTTCCAGATCATAACGATGATAGCGACGACAAATTTGGCCACCACATCGTGCAAAGGTGTGAAATCCACCAACAGATAGAGCAAGCCTGTAGCCAACGCCAAACCGCCAGTACTGACTGTCAGGAATTTGCCATACTGCTTACCCATATGACCTGACCGTTGTCGGAAAGTCCACAACCGATTGGCTAAGAAGCCCCAAAGTACTGCTACCAAAAAGGAAATAGTATTAGCTAGCAAATAATACCACCCCGCCCAACGAGTGAGCGCCAAATATATCGACAGATCGATAACGAAGCTCGTAGTACCAACAACGGCAAACTTGGTTAGCTGTGACAATACTGGATAGCGTCGAACCAAGAATAAACGGTACCAGATAGAACGCAATTGTCGGTAAAACTGTCTCATCGATTCAAAATACTTACTGACCAACCACGACTATTGACCACTTTGCTCGTCAAGCGATTGAGCAAATGGCCACTGTAGTCGAAGGTATCAATATTCTGAATTGATCGGTCAGTGGGATAAAATAGCAAATCAGTCAAACCATCACCAGTAGTATCACCCGTGACCATACCAACCTTATAACTCTTGGGCTTCAGCTGCGGGAAAAGCGGCCAGGTATTTTTCTGAACTCCGGTACCATCGAAGACGCGGACATTGACTTTGGTACTACTCATATCAGCAGCGACAATCTCTACACTGCCATCATGATCAATGTCACCGGTAGTAAGCGCGAAGGGGCCTCGCGACCGCGTATCAAAAGCCATAAATTGTGCCTTAACCACACCCTGACCATCGAAGACACGGACGTGTGGGCCGCCCGACTGTCGTGGGATAGTCATAATATCGGCTAGACCATCATTATCAACGTCACCGATAGCCAACAAGCTGCCACCGCGGAATTTCTGATCATAGGCTAAGAACTCAGATTTCTTATGTCCTTGATAATCAAATACTCCCACGGTACTAGCAGCACCGCCATTCGGTGCGACTATAATTTCATTCACTCCGTCTCCGTCGACGTCACCGAGAGCTAAGCTAAAGCCAGTTTTCCATTTACCACCAAAAGCCATGAATTGCCCCTTAAGATGGCCACCGGCATCGAAGATACGGATATGCGGACCACCGTTGCTATATGGCGCCGTGACAATATCAGCCTGACCATCGCCATCAATATCACCAGTTACTACTGTCACACCGCCGGTGAAGTTAGCCGCATAGGCCAAAAACGATGATTGAACAATACCCTGGCGATTGACGAGTGACACTTCTGGTCGGCCAGCTAAAGGGGCAATGGCGAGTAATTGAGACTGTTGCTGCTGCAACCTATCCGCTACCATCAGCGCCTCGCCCATATTGAGCAAACCGCCGCCTAGAGCTCTGGGATTACTGGGGTTGGCCAGCTGCACATTGGTCGCGTTGTTGATAATAATATTGTAAATGGTATCCAGCGTTAATTTGGGAGCGATACGCTTAATATTGGCAATAGTAGCGCT
>CAZPQR010000004.1:10380-16427 GCA_964588865.1 uncultured Gammaproteobacteria bacterium | reverse complement strand
TTGATCACGTCGGCGCCATTATCAACGGCATAATCGATAGCTTGTGATAAGACTAAGGTGTTGCCCGAACCATGACTGTCCAGCGCCTTGATCGGCATGATCTGCACCTTGGGCGCCAGACCAGAAATACCGACGCCATTATCGAAACCAGCACCAATAATGCCAGCAACGATAGTGCCGTGACTAACTGCATCACCTTGGAAGGCCGGTGAAATAGTCGGCTCGGGATCATTATTACCATCAATAAAATTCCAGCCATGAACGTCGTCAATGAAGCTATTATTGTCATCATCAATGCCATTGCCAGGAATTTCTCGGGCATTGGTCCAGATAGAATCACTGATATCAGGATGAGTCAGGTCAACACCAGTATCGAGAACTGCGACGATAATTGGTTTGCTTACTGGATGTTTCAAAACATAGTCCCAACCAGCGAAAGCATTGATTCGTTGTAAGTAACTTTGCTCGTCAATATGCGGATCATTGGGAATATAAGCTTGAGCCGATTGACCAATAATCAAACTGCTTACTACTAAGCAAGCTACGAAAAGAGAAGTAATTTTTTTCATGAAATCATTGCAATTATACTAGAGTTAGTGCTTCTCATCAACTCTATTTGACAAATTATTGTTTTCATCTTATATTATAGCCATTATTCTATGATTGCCCTGAAAAAACTAGTCCTATTTGCTGGTGACGTCCTCCTACTCTATATAGCTCTCTGGATTACTCTAGTTATTCGTTATAATGACAGTTTTTCATCTCAATTGTACCAACGTCATTTCTTGCCCTTTACGTTGGTCTTTTTCATTTGGATTACTATCTTCTTCATCAATGACCTGTATAGTGTCCACTCGTCTCAGAACGACTTCCGCTTCTATGGCTACTTGCTACAGAATCAAGTCATCAATACTATTCTAGGCTTTGTCTTTTTCTACATTGTACCGTCGGGCTTCACCAGTCTACGACCGCAAACCAGCCTACTTGTACTAGTAGTCGTCTATACCCTCTTATTCTTACTATGGCGAAGGCTATTTTATTCCATTAGCAGCAGCTCACGGTTAGCCAATAATGTGCTTTTCATCGGTATTGATAAGGAAACTATCAACCTAATCATCGAGATGCAGCGCAAACCTCAGCTCGGTTACAAGACCGCCGCTCTAATCAATCTCACCGCCTTCCCCCTGCCGATCGAACTCTCAACCGTACCGCAGAAGAAAGATTTGATTAACTTGAGACAGTTCATCCAAGACCATAATGTAGCTACCGTAGTGACAGCTACGGATCAGAAAAATAGTGGCCAAGTATCCAAATATCTCTTCGATACGTTGGATCTGAAATTGCGCTACTACTCTTTCCCTGATTTCTACGAAGCTATAACCGGCAAAATCCCCGTCACCTCACTAGAGAAGACTTGGTTTCTACAGAACTTAACTCAAGGCCGTAAGAAAGCTTACGAAGTCATCAAGCGACTAGAAGATATCTTCATGTCACTATTGCTCGGATTGGTAACCCTGCCGGTAACAGCCCTACTGATGATCTTGATTAAACTCGAATCCCGCGGTCCCATCTTCTACTCTCAAGTACGAACAGGTAGGGGTGGCAAAACTTTCAAAACGCTTAAATTCCGCTCCATGCGTGTAGATGCCGAAAGCTCGGGTCAAGCTGTCTGGGCCAGCAAACAAGATCCACGCGTCACCAAAATTGGCCGCATCATGCGCACCAGTCGTCTCGACGAAATTCCTCAAGTAATTAACATTCTTCGCGGTGAAATGACTTTCGTCGGACCGCGTCCAGAGCGACCAGAATTTATCAAAATTTTGGGTGAGCAAATCCCCTTTTACAATGAACGTCTCTTGGTCAAGCCAGGGCTGACGGGTTGGGCTCAAATTAACTATCCGTATGGCGACTCGATTGAGGACGCTCTTATCAAGCTGCAATATGATCTGTTCTACATCAAGAACCGCACCTTCACTCTTGATGCTTCCATTATTCTGAAAACTATCAACACGGTTCTGAACCGTTCACTGGGACAATAATGCTAGACCGAATGAGAAATCTCGGCTTTCGTTGGCTGAAGAAAAGCGAGAAGCTAACGAAGACAGACATGATCTACTTCACCAAAGGTAGCTTCTGGTTGACCGTCAATCAATTCTTATCCAGTGCTGTGGCTTTTGGTTTGGCTATCGCCTATGCCAATTGGCTCACACCGGAAGTCTATGGTGCTTATAAATATATCATCTCTGTCGCCGCTATCGTCTCTATCCCAACGCTCTCGGGCATTGATACCGCTGTAGCTCGGGCAGCAGCTCAAGGTAATCGTGGTAGTCTGATACCAGCTTTCAATGTTAAGTTGAAATGGGGCTGGCTCGCTTGTCTAGGATCTCTTCTCGTCGCTGTCTATTATCTGCTGATACAGTATAATCTGCAATTAGCTTTGGCCTTCGTACTATTAGCTCTGATTGTTTCTTCTTTTGAATCTTTCCGATTATATCAATCGTATCTCGTCGGTCTGAAACAGTTCAAATACTTATCGGCTTCAATGATGGTCATCAAGCTGGTTTCTGCCGTAGCGGTCCTGATCGCGCTTCTGCTACACGTTGAATTAATCTGGCTGGTCATCGCCTACTTCGTGCCACAATTATTAGCACGTGGATATTATTGGCTGGCCACACTGAAGAAATTCCCCATCAATCAATCGGTAGACGATCAAACGATACATCTGGGCAAACAACTAACGGTCAACAACATTGTTATCTCCATTTCCGATCAACTTGATCAAGTACTACTTTTCAATCTCTTGGGTCCGGTGCAGCTAGCTATCTTTCAATTTGCCGTTGCGCCTATCGAGCAGGTCAAAGGCTTACTGAAAAATATTCCCGCTATTGCCATGCCCAAATTCGCCAGCCGTAGTCACGATGAGATTCGTAAAACTATCGATCATCGCTTATGGCGGTACGCCGCTCTCCTAACAGTGCTGGTAGCCATCTATATTCCCTTAGCCCCCTGGCTCTTCAAGTTAGTTTTCCCCCGTTATCTAGCGGCTGCTAGTTTGTCACAAGTTTTCGCCGTGTCGCTGATCGCGGTGCCTCTCTTGGGAATAATCACTACTATTTTTGAATCGCAAGCCATGGTCAAACAATTATATAAACTGCGTCTTTTCAACGCAGTTTCACAAATAGTTATTACGGTTGGCTTCATCGTCTATCTCGGACTATGGGGCGCTATCTTGGCGCGTGTGGTGCAGCGATTCGTCAGTCTTATCGCTTCTTGGTGGATGCTTCGTCGATCGGAAGCTGCGCAATAAAGGCCGTACACTCGACACCTTGTTGTGTCCACGATTGTTCACTTCGTATCTGCAATCCCAGTGATTGCAGATTTTTTCTTATGGCTGACACGCTTCGATGTTGATACGGACCAATGCGAAAATAGGGATTGCCTTCATAAATGTTCACTGGGAGACCACGTAACTGTCGTTGCAGTCGCCTGCCGAAACGTATCAAGCGCTTAGTGAAACTTTCTTGACCATGAACTAGATAGAAATACCCCCCTACTTTCAGATTCTTGACGCCGGACTCCAGCAGCGATTGGAATTGCGGCGTGAATGTTGATTGGAAGACGCAGGTCACCACATCTAGCGGAGCACTGATACTTGTAAGTTGATTATGCTCATCGATCAACACTGTCTGACAGTTCAATAGTGCGCGATAGACCTGCAAATGTTCTGGCACGTAGTCAGAAGCAATAACAGTTGTATCAGCTGCTAAGGCTGTTCGGACCAGCTGCAAAAACTTGGCATCATAGGTCATAAGATCAAGCAGATGCATCGAATGAGGTAGAAGCGGCTTCAATGACTGCTCGAAAATCTCACTCGCTCGACGGTACAGCTGATCGCTCCAAGTATTGAGGCGGAAACGATCGAGGTAAACCGAACCAATACGTGATCGATAATCTCGTATTGTTGCTGGTGTTTGTCGGGATAATTGTGACGCAGCATTGATAGCTCGCAGGTCAGTCACTTGGTTAGAAGAATAGATTTGCTCCAAGGGTAACTTGGCGATTGTTTGTTGGGGAAAGGTTGGATCCGGATAGCCGACACTGATCAATAGGCCAATCTGCCATTGTTCCGGTAAGTGCAGGATTTCTCTTATCACCTCATCGTGATGAAATCCGGCCATCGCACAAGTACCCAGACCGAGATCAACGGCCCGTAACAAAATGTTTTCTACTGCTGCACCCATAGCCGTCACCCCCGAATCACGCTCAACCGTAAATCGAGGGTCATGAAGTACCACAATAGCTGCCGGTGCATAGCCAAATTTGTGCGATACACGTCGTGTCAGTTGCTGGAGAATTTCCGGTTGATCGAGAATAACATAGTGCAACAGTTGCAAATTGCAGGATACTGGAGCTTTCTGGGCGGCAGATACCAAATCGACCAACTGCTCCCTTGGCACTGGTTGTGGTAGATAGTGTCGGACGCTACGACGTTGCTGAATGGCTTCTAGTAGTTGCATTAGCGATCTTTCAAGAGTTCAAATAAGGCTGAGGTTTGATATATAGTGTGGCCGGCGTCAAATTCCAGTTTGAGTATAATGGCCTTGAGAAATAAAGCAAGAAATTTGGACTTGATAACATTATTAATTACTTCACCAGTCGTAGCATCCAGATGAAGGGGATAATTATGCGTCCCAAAAGTTGCTACCATACCTTCCAAACAACGATCAGCCGCCTCACGATACCGAGGCTCCAGCGATAATTCAGCTATTTTGTATAACGCTACCATCATATCCGTATTGGAGTCGACGAAAGATTTGTTGTGCCCAGGAGTAAGCGGAAATAAGCCCAAGCTGGATTGCTGTGCTAACCAGTAGTCTGCGATCCGACGCGCCACACCGACATAGGAAGGCTGACGTAGCACCACCGAAGCATCGCAGAGCAACTCGATCAAGGTGAAGGCCGCTGTTACCGTTTCCTTACTGGCACCAATTCCAGGCTCAAATTGTGACCATACCTTACCCTCTGCAGTAGTAAAATGCTCGATGACTGCATTGAGGCTGGTCTCAATGGCCTTTCGCAAGGCCTGTTCAGGCGCTTGGCGATAGAGCTGTAATAATCCAAAGATAGTATTAGAATTGGCTTTGACCAGTTCGAAACGGCGTAAGCGAGGAAATAGTTGTGACCACAGATGATAGGCACGACCTCCGAAACTAAATGATGGCCAGACACCCCACTGTTTCCACTGTGAATCATCTACTAGTTGGTCACTGAAGGCTTGAGCTAACTGAAGATAACTCGGTTGTTCCAGCACAACACTGGCTTGAGCCAATAATTCCACGAACATCCCGTCACGATAATCTCGAATCGGTAATTGCCAAGGCCAGCGACGGAAATTGTAGGAACTCCACCTCAGGTCGAAACGAAATAATCGGATAGCCTGATCAAGAGCTTCGATCACCTGCTGCCGGTCCGCTGGCTGACGCGAGTAATCATAATACGCCAACAGTCCCAAAATATAATCGGAGTATTCATACGATTTGTAGAAACCACGAACTCCCTTCGTAGGAGTTTCTGATAGTAACAATCCTTGAGGCGCCAGCAAGCGTGCTGCTTCGATCTGACCCAACGCCAAATCCTCCGCCGCGAAATAAAGCAGAAAAGGTACGATATCACCCAAATCCGATAGACTCGTACGATTATCCAATGACTGTCCTACTCGCTGAAGAGACAAAGCGCCGGAAGGAAGTAGATAATCTGTTCGCAGTAACTGAATGATTCTGTCCGCTTCTGAGCGTAACTGTTGATTAGTGATCATGGGAAATAGGAGCAACAGGTTTAGCGATCAAGAAATGAAAAGTATTGAAATAGTAGCGTCGCGCCAATCGATAGAGCCAAGCGGCGATTTGAAATGCTGTTGGATTTTTTATGATCTTCCCTAACTTAACTAAACGAATGTCGGTAACGACAAATCCAGTACGCTGCAACAATCGGATAATGTCTTGATAACGGTAATAATGCATCTCCGTCAGACGTTGATGTCCAGCCAC
>CAZPQR010000004.1:0-10280 GCA_964588865.1 uncultured Gammaproteobacteria bacterium | reverse complement strand
CTAAGAATGTTCTGAGCTCGGGCATCCCAAGTGTAGGCTTGAACCTTGCTAAAGGCTGCCGCGATCTTGTCGTCAGCATCTTCTGTCAAAGCCTGCTCAATCGTGCGAGCCAAAGAACTCGGATCATCTGCCTGGAAGAAGTATGCTGATTGATCATCCAAGATTTCTTCGATAGCAGGCACTCTGCTGGCAACGATAGGACGACGCAAGGCCATGTACTCGAAAAGTTTCATCGGCGATGTATCTTCGGCCGAACGAGCATAATGCGCACTGTTGGGTAATAGAACAATATCAGCAGCAGCAATGTAGCTATACACGTCCTCATGCGGCTTACGACCAACGATGGTAACGTTGGCTACTGGATGCTCACGGTAATGAGTAATCAACTCGTCTGTTCCACCCACAAGCAAGAAATGACAATCGGGTACTTGCTGAGCAGCAGTCATGACAGTATCAACTCCCTTTTCCGGATAGAGATGACCGATATACACAGCCAACTTGGCCTCGGCCTCCAAGCCTAATTGCTGACGCGCCTGTTCACGCGATAGATTATATTGCAGCAGGGCAGCATCTACGGCACTTGGTGCAGCAGATATAGCGTTAGGTGAGATGCCAGCTCGCTGTAATTTAGTCGCTACAGTCTTATTGATGGTAAAAATATGCCGACATCGTCGCCACAAATATTTATGAAAAACTAAAATCCGTTGCGGGAAAACGTGAAACTCAAAAAAAATGTTTCTCTGTGTTAACCGACCGATCAACCATAAGCTAAATTGATCGCGACTATAGATAATGCTGGAACTATCCTCTTGTCTCAATTGCTGTACCGCAGCCCAGGCGAAGCTTATACTCTCAATCCAATGACCGAGAACCGGAATACGTCCCACCAGATCGATAACCGGCAGTCGTTTGATAGTAAAGGCGGGAGCAACTTGATAGTAAGCGAAAGGGTCGTCTGTCAGGAAATTAACTCGCTTCGGCACCCATAATTCAACTTGCTGGCCCGCTCGTGCAAAAGCCTCGCACATCTTCATAATCTGCAGACCATGGGCCTTTTCGGTCGGGATACGAGCATTAGCAATGTAGATAAATTTAGCTGACATATTACTGTTGTAAAATTTGAACAATTCGTTCTGCTGTGTGGCCATCCCACAGCGGTATCTGAGCTGGCTTACCTTCAAATGATAATCCCTCATAAGCCTTGATAATAGATTCCCAAGTCACACCACCGATGGTATTGGTTCCCATAGTAACGGTGATCGGTCGTTCGGTCTCGGTACGCAACGTCAGACAGGGTACTCCCAGAACCGCCGCTTCTTCTTGGACGCCACCAGAATCAGTCAATATAAGTTGAGCATTTTTCTGATACTGCAGAGACTGCTGATAATTGAGCGGCGGTAATAAGGTAAAGATGGATTCTAACTGTGGACGCAAACCAAACTCCTCTACTTTCTTGGCGGTACGCGGATGTAAGGGTAAATAGATCCTTAGTCCGCTACGCTGCTTAATCTCAGCCACAGCCGATAAGATGACTTCAAGACGATCCTTATAATCTACCGTTTCACCACGATGCAACGTACAGAAATAAAATTTCTCATCCACTGGTTGGATAGCGGCAGCATAGTGCACAACATTATCAATCATGATATTACCGACTTCATGAATAACACCTCTGACTTTCTCCTGGCGCAAATTTTCACTAGCGTCGCTACTGGGAGTCAACAAAATATCGGCCGCCTGATCAACTAAGATACGATTCAACTCTTCAGGCATTTCATAGTTACGTGATCGTAATCCAGCTTCGACATGGATCAATCGCAATTTCAATTTCAGAGCGGTAATGCCTGCTGCCAGTGTGGCATTGACGTCACCCATAACAACTACATCGGTGATCTGCTCACTCACCAGAACTTCTTCCAACTGACGCATGATATCAGCGAACTGTGCAACCACTGGCTGATGTATTGGATGGAGCGTGACATCTACTTTGACATCGAACTCCTGGAGAAAATCGGTCGACATAGCAGCGTCGAAATGCTGCGCAGCATTGATGACACAGATATCCAAGCCAGCGGCTGTGGCAGCTCGAACTAGGGGTGCTAATTTAACGAAATTAGGACGTGTAGCACCGATCAAAGCGAAACGTCGTTTATTCATTGAGCTTAAAAATTTCTTCTAACGTGCTTTTGCGTGCCACGACACCCAACTTCTGCGCTGCCTGCGGGACAAGTCGAGTGAATAGTGAACGCCATGGTGAAGTTGATTTGCCGATAAACGACAGCTGTTCAATCTCAAATCCGTGCATGTGTAATAGCTGTCGCATCATGGCCGGGCTAAAAAATATCTTATGCTGTGGCTGTGTGGAAACCTCACCTCCTTGTCGTAAAGTAGCGAAATTGTCTTTGGCTTCGTGATAGGTCAAACGACGATCATCCAGTCCCAGGGTATCTTTCTTGTGTAACCAAGCGCGCAATACTTGGACGAAATCATAGGCATTGGGAGTATCCAATACCAAGATTCCACCTGGCTTAAGGATACGCCAACACTCCGTAATCATGACACCAGGATGCCAAGTATGCTCGATAATTTCACCAGCATAGATGAAATCAAATTTATTGCTCTCAACTTCAGATAAATTATGTAAATCTCCGATCAACTGACGGCTAAAACCTAATTTAGCGGCCAAATTCTTATTGACGTCCAAACCCCAATACTCGCCACCGTTAGCTTCGATCATTGTCCGTACATCGACATTAATCGGTCCTTCTCCCAAATTTCCTACATCAAGGACTAAGCCTTTCTTATCTTTAAAAAAGTTATGAACAAACTCGGTACGAGAGGAATATAATTTACTTCCACGCAAATCAGTAATAGTCATGTTAGACGTTCATTTTAGTTATTAATGATGACAAGCTGTGATTGGCAATTACGATCTGTTGCAATTGCTCCAGCGAATACCGCTGCTCGATCTTGGCCTTTACGAAGTCCGCCAAAGCCTCCGGCGTTTCGGCTGCTGGATATTCGGTCAATCCAATAGCACGCGAATTACCTGGAGTAGTAACAACATAGCAGCCATTGAGCATTGCTTCCAACATTGTCTTGTCGATAGTTTCCGACGCCATATTGAGCATGAGCGGATACTGACGATATATAGCTCGCAATTCATTCATTGCCACCGGCGCCAGAATTCTCGCTCGTTCTTGCAGACCCAGTTCAATAATTAATTGTTTCATTTCTTCAGTATAAGCTTCTTCTCCTGGCACGACACGACCATAAACTGTCAGATGATAGTTGGTCGGTAACAATGTCAGCGCCCGCAAAACAATCTCCAATCTCTTGGATCGCGACATACGATGAACAGTCACGAGAGCATAGGGATCACGCGAGGCTCGATCAGGTATCTGACCCATGGTCCAGAAAGGCACATCGATCCCATGGCCGACCACCATTTTCTTGGTAGAATTATTGTACTGTGGCAAACTCTGTTCTGTCGCGCAAAACATTTTGGTCACGAGCCAACCAGTAACCCGCAAATGCCAGGTCATCGTGTAATGAGTATACCAGAGGTAGAACGGTCGTCCTGTTAATTTCCAGTACCAACCTCCTAGAGCCGACCATTCAGAATTCATATGAACAAATACTCGATCGTATTTGAGGGTGAAGATGCGACGATAAAATTCGATAATCCAGCGCCACTTGGGATAGCCTTTTTCTTTGCCGAGAGAATAAACCGGGAAGTGGTCGTCGAACTGTCCTTTCTTGAGACAGAGAACTTGCACCTCATAGCCAGCAGCGCGGAAAGCATCAATCCACTGAATGGCAAAAGCCAGATCACGATCTATCTCGTCTAGACGCTGTGTAATAAATAATAAACGTTTCATACTATTTAGGCTGTACTAAGGTTAACCACAGATTAATGATAGCCTCAATCGATGTTGCTCGCTGGAATCGTTGTCGATAGTCTGTGGCCGCTGCCTGACCCAGACGCTGACCAGTAGCACGATCAGCGATCAAGCGCTCAATCACGGCCACCGTAGCTGGCACATCATTAATCGGCACTACTATACCTGTTTGCTCGGGCTTAATAATAGTCTGGGCACCTAATGTAGCCGAAGCGATCGTTGGTACACCGACTGCACCAGCTTCGATAATAACTTTACCGAAACTTTCGTTGGTAGATAACAGCAGCATGCAGTCAGCTTGCGCATATTCTCTGGCCACAGCTTCGGGCGCCAGAGACCCTACTAACGTTACGTGGCTCTGTAAATTCTGATCGGCGATCAAGCGCTCAACTTCCGCTTTCAAAGGCCCATCGCCAATAATACGATAGCGAACTTCGGGATGCGCAGCACAAACAGCTGCCACCACTTTCAAGGTAAACTCTATATTTTTGGCCGCTACCAGACGCATAGTGGATATCAAAGTAAAATGCTCGCCTTCCGGTTGAGCTTGGCGTAAAGGGAAAGACTCAACATTAACCGGTGTGTTGATCGTGACGACTGGAGCTTTGGTCAGATGAGCTTGTTCCATCTTGGCAGCGATCAAAGATGATACCACACGAATACCGTCGGCACGTGGCAAAATAAAATTTTGTAATAACTCATACGCACGGTGTTTCCAAGATTCTGCCCGCCAATAAGGATTAGCGATGAAATCACCATGGCAATGAACTTCCAGTGGCAGATGAAATTTACGCTTCAATAACCAACCAATAAGTCCTGTAATATGAGGATCTTGGGTATCAATCAAGTCAATACCACGAGCACAGAGACGTGAACCGAGCGCATAGGCATTGAAGGCTTTGGCTAATCCTTGACCGCCGGTGCTATGCACGGTCAATTTTTCGGTAATCTGCGTGGACTCTGTCTGACTGCCTCCGAGAACGATGATGTCCAGTGACTTAACTCGAGCAGCATAATCGATATGTCGCTGCACCACGTCACTACTACCTTGACCCAGTAGAACTGGATCCAAACTAATCATTAATATTCTTAAGTCACCTGCGGTTGGCATATTAGTGTAAACAACTGGTAAATAATTGTTCCATGTCGGCCGCTACCTTATTCCAATCATAACGCTCACGGATCAACTCCTGACCGCGCGACTGAATACGTCGGTACAAATCACGATCTCGGTAATACCGTTCAATAGCTTGTGCAATAGTCATCGGCTTGCGCACCTGACAGGCCAGACCGGTCTCACCATCGATCAAGAAATCAACGATACCGCCGACAGGTGTAGCGATAATTGGTAAGCCGTAAGCCATGGCTTCCAGAAAAGAATTTCCCAGACCTTCGGTCAACGAAGGACGACAGAAGACATCAGCAGCTGACATATAGCGCGTCATATCCAGATGATCGATGTGGCCATAGAAAGAAACGTATTGAGCTACACCTTTCTGAATAGCCAGAGATTCTAAGGCTCGTCGATCTGGTCCTTCACCGACAATCAATAAACGAGCGGGCACACCCAACTTATAGCGAGCGTCGTTGATAGCTTTGAGCAAATCATCAATAGCGTTCTTGAAAACTAAACGACTGGTGGTAATCACCACCCATTCATCGTCGCTAATGCCTAATTCATGACGGTAGGCTTGTCGCTCCTGCTCACTGACTGTGTTATGAAAAACTTCCAAATCAACACCGTTGGGAATAATGGCGATCTCTTTCTTATGACCGAAGAAACGGGCGCGACGAGCTAAGCTCTTACTGATAGCTTGAATACGCACCGCTTTCTTATACATCGAGCGATAAATCGGTAACCAGAACCAGACACGCTTCCAGATAAACCAAGCTGAATCACCGCTCTGTTCGGTCAACAGATACGGTACACGTGAACGTAAACGAAAAAGCCAAGCAGCTAAGCCGGCATAATTGGCCATCATGGCCCACGCTAAGTCAAAGCGTTGAAAAGTATGTAACTGATAAGCCCTTCTGGCAGCTCGGAAGGCAAAGAAATATTTGTCCCAACGATTGCCCCGACCCAGTCGAATGACCTTAATTCGACCCAGCATTTCCTCCTGCGGCAGGTCCGCTCGCAGCCGAGCAGTCAACAAAACAGCGTCAAAATCGGTCAAACGATCAACAATTTCTTTGATCGCTACCTCTGCTCCTCCGACAAAAGGATAATAAGTGAGAGAAAATATTAGCAGTCTTTTCGCCATAGTTAGCCAAATAATTAGCTTAGCAGCTATCCAATATACCGTATGACTATGCCAGATTTCGGACCATTTTTCAAGCCCTTTTGTCTATACAAAGCCAAGGCTATTTGGTACAGTATACATCGAATAAGCCTATGATTAGCGGACACAAAATACTCTATATCATCACCCAAAGTAAGTTCGGCGGCGCCCAGAAGTACGTCTTGGATTTGGCGACTGCTTTTGCCGCTCATAATTCAGTTAGTATTGCCGTCGGAGAGCTTAGTGATCAAGATCCCCATTTTTTCCAGCCCTTGGAGAGCCATCCTGAAATTAGTGTACACCGCCTGACCTATTTGCAACGAGGCATTAATCCTATCCGCAATCTACAGAGTATCGGCGAGCTGCTACGTCTCTATCGTCAATTACAACCCGATATTATACATATCAATAGCTCTATGGCTGGCTTCACTGCGAGCCTGGCAGCCCACTGGTACAACCGAACTGCGGCCAAGAAATTAGCCGTTGTCTATACTGCCCATGGCTTTGTCTTCGATGAACCACTACCTGGTCTGGTGCGGCAGATCTATATTTGGATCGAACGTTTGGGCGCCCACTGGAAAGACCGTATTATCACAGTGTCTGATCAGTCCAAAGTAAGCGGCATCAAGCATCATATCGCCCCCTTGGAATCATTTATCACTATTCACAACGGTATTACGCTCGATACCAGCACATTCCTAACCCGCGAGCAAGCTCGCCAAGAACTAGGATTGTCACCAGAAGCTCGGGTTGTCGGTTCTATCGCTTCTCACTACCCTACCAAAGGTCTTACCTATCTCGTAGAAGCAGCCACTAAAATTGACGATCAACAGCTACAATTCGCTATCATCGGTGATGGACCGCAGAAGTCTCGCTTGCAATTCTTAATCGACAGTCACACATTAACTGAGCGCTTCCATCTCCTAGGTGAGAAACCGCAAGCTTGGAAATATTTGAAAGCTTTCGACCTCTTCGTCCTGCCATCGGTCAAAGAAGGTCACCCCTACGCTCTGCTAGAGGCTGGATTAGCCTGCCTGCCAGTAGTCGCCACTCGCGTCGGTGGTATTCCCGAAATTATTGAAGATGATGTAACTGGCTGGCTAGTAGCACCAGCTGATAGCCGAGCCTTGGCAGCTGTTATACAGCAAGCATTAACTGATAGTACTGCCAGTAGCCGAGCTACTGCTCTAGAACGATTTATCCAGACTGAATTCTCCGCTGGACAGATGATCGACAAGACTAACCGCGTCTACCAAGAACTATTGGTCTAATTGTGGGAAATAATGAGGTAAATCACCATTAGTGATGGGATCGAGCCTATAGCTTTGACGAGCAGCTGTCAGAGCTTTTTGATTTTCTCCTAGTTGTGAATAGGCAATAGCTGCCAGTCGTTGCCAATGAGCGACCTGCTGCACCTGATTGGTACTATCCTGACTAACAGCGCTCGCCATGGCCATCAAATGCGTCAGCGCTCGCTGCGGCTGATTGAGTGATAGATCAAAGTTGATAATTTGGAACCGCTCACCTAGCGAATAAGCTTGCAAATGATTACGTAAGAAAGCTTCGCTCTCCTGTTCCGGTACCAAAGTAACCATTTGTTTGTAATAATTGAAGTAGGTATCAAACATTGGTTTCTGATCGATAGCGCGCTGAAAATAGGCCAAGCCTTCACTTGTATCGCCGTGCAGTATGCGTAACCTCCCGGCCAGATAATAGAACTGCAGACGATTGGGAGCAACAGCCAACAACCGATCAACCACTTCACGTCCGTAGGACCAATATTGTGGATCAAGGCGACCAGCGATAATAGAGTAATTGGCAATCTCCACCACTGGAAGTAGTAAATTGGTTCGTTTGCCAGAATTTTTCTGTAAATCAGTCATTGCAATAGGAACATAACGCCGTACCTCCGGATCATCGGGCTTAGCCGTCATCAGATCGCCCATGACAGTTCCAAATTGGGAACGCAAATCAGTCTTGCCGAGTGTTGGTGAGTTGGTGACTACAGAATGCAAGGCGTCCAAAGAAACTGCCGAGGCTGACTCTATCGCTGCTTGCACGGCCGCTACTTCCCGCATATAACTTAAGTTGGTTATTAATTGTCGCGCGGTGAAATTGTACCAGAATAGCAAAGAGCCCAAGACAATCAATACTCCGGTAGCAGCCCGCGGAATGAATAATTCCAACGGTGACTGCAACATAGGTGATCGTTCGGGGCGTGATTGCTGTCTGATGAGTGCCAATAGCAGGAATAGCAACGGCGCATTGGCAATGGTGTCGAAATAAACCAGACCAATACAAAGATAGGCCAAACCAAATCCTATTAAGACGTATTTCATAGCGCGAGAGCCTGTTGTCCACCGTCGCACTGCTCGCACTAATGCATAAAGTAAAATCAGATAACCCAAGAGAACCAGCAGCCCTCCTTCGACGGCATATTGACCATAGATGCTATGAGCTTTGTCATACCAGATAGGAGCACTAGCAGAATCATAGAGATCAGACGGATAATAGCGGTCAAAAGCAACTGGGAAATTATCCATGCCCCAGCCGAGCAACGGCTTAGCCCAGAACGCCTGCCCCGCTGCTCCCCAGACCAGCGCTCGATCATGAAAAGATTTGGAATTCTCTAACCAGCGGATCGGCTGTGGCCAAGCTCTGCCCGTTGCCAGCCAAGAAAGAGATAAAGCCAACACCACAGCGATCACAGACCAGCAAACAATACGTCTCGATATCTGGAAACGCTGTATCACGTAAGCGACAGCGATAGTTAGAAATCCGAGCACGGTGGCAACCACAGCAGCCTTGCTCTGACTAGCATACATGCCGAGACAACCCACAATGATCAGTGAAGCTAATAATACCGATCGATAGACCTCTCTACGACTCCGCCAATAACGCCAGGCTAACCATTGCACCCAAACTGTTAGGGCTAACAAATAGATGTTGCGGAATAAATAATCAAAATCATTGGCTTGATGACTAATGAAACGAGACCAAGCTACATAACCCAGGATTATACTATCCGCCAAGAAGAAGCTAAGAGCATAAACAGCGTACAGTTTTCGTTGCTTCTGCACCCACAGTAAGAGTACTAAGAAAACCACCATCATCTGGTACCAGCCATAATAAGCCGCGTTACCGAAGGTGGCGGTTGATCGCACGCCGCCAGTCGACACCAAGATTATAGAAGCTCCCAGATACTGACTGACAGCTACCAGCGAAACCCAATAACCAATCGTAATAGCTACTACCAAGGCCTGCCACCAATCGCTATCAACCAAAACATGGGTTAGTGTCAGATAATAGACCAAAAGATATCCCCACCCCAATAGACCATCCATCCGCAAATAGTTGCCCCAGAAGCTACTGATAGCTGTGCCAGCGACAGCGCTCGAGATAGTATAGGCTAGAAATATACCTAACAAGCTAAAGGTAATCAGTGAAGGCCGCGGAGCGTATTTGCGGTTATGACTAGCTAACAAGGCATACAATAAGGCCATCAGCGATACGATCGTACGGAAGAAGAAATGCTTAGCCGTGGACACACCGTACATTAACTGCGTGGAATACAACAGCGGAACCAATAAGCTTAGTCCAGCGCAAAGACGGAAACAAACCAGCAATACCGACTCATACCAGTCATGCCGTTCTGCTAATACAGATTTCATCCAATCAAGCTGTTTCATAGTGATTGCCAATGATAGATAGTAAAGACTACCCGACCGCTGGCGTCACGAATCTCTCGCACAACTTCGGCTTTGACCTGAAGCTGCTTAATAAAGGCATCAACAGCGGTGATAGACTCATCAAATGAGGGCGACTGCAAAGGAGCTTGATGGGCGTCAATAAAATAATAATCAGTGATACCCAGTTGCCCAAAGAAATTCTGCCCATTCCCCGCTTGCGCTTCATGATAGACACCATACGACAGTACTGGCCAGCCTTGATAGATCAGGCGCCGTGTCAAAATCCAAAACACCTCTTCACCATACATACGCGGATCATAGATGATCATGGCCGGTGTCGACTTGCCCGCGAGACGAGCATAACGCTGCTCTGTCACGTGACGTAGATTGGCATTGGCAATAGGCAAAGT
>CAZPQR010000003.1:6844-31729 GCA_964588865.1 uncultured Gammaproteobacteria bacterium | reverse complement strand
GAGCGCAAAGCTTTGGAAACTTTCCTACTGCTGTTAGCACCATTAGCTCCACATATTACAGAAGAGATATGGCGAGAGAAAATGGGTCATCAAGAATCTATTCATCTTCAGGCTTGGCCTACCTATGATCCTGCCCTTTTGCGATCGTCCCAGATGATTTTGCCTATCCAGATCAACGGCAAGGTTCGTGGTCAGGTGGAAGTAGAAGCTGATATTACGGAAGCTGATTTGAAGCCAATCGTTTTGTCGCTACCGGTGGTACAGAAACACTTGAATGGCACAGAGCCCAAGAAATTCATCTACGTCGCAGGTAAGATTGTAAATATTGTCTTGTAAACCGCCCACCGCGCGCAACGCGCGGTAGAGACGTAAGATAGTGCGTCTCTACGTGCAGACACGTGGGCGGTTTTATATTGTGTTATAATAATGACATGCGTGTCATCAAGCTGACGGCACAAAATAAAAACAAAGTTCTTCATCAAGCCTTGGAAATTATCAATCGAGGAGGAACGATTGTCTATCCTACAGAGACTGCCTACGCCTTGGGCGGAGATTTTTTTTCGCCTTTGGCGTATCAGAAAGTTTTGGAAATTAAGGGTCGTCCCAAAGACAAGATTTTGCCAGTCATCGTGCCAGACGAACATGTGGCGCGATCTTTGGTAGCATTTCCAGCTAGGGCGCAGCGATTGGCCAAGCAATATTGGCCTGGTCCACTGACCATGGTTTTGCCTTTGAAACATAGTAAGTTACAGCACAGTCAATTCAAAAGTCGTACTTTGGCCCTACGTGTATCCTCACATCCTATCGCACAGGCTTTGAGCCGTTTGAGTGGTCGAGCACTGATCGTTACCTCGGCTAATGTTTCCGGTCAACCGGCTGTCTATGATATCAAACATTTCTTAGCACAGATGCGAGGCCGAACGTCCCAGCCGGATTTGGTACTAGATTACGGTGTGTTACCGGAGGTCTTCCCTAGTACTATTGTTAAATTGACGACTAGTTCGTTGAAGGTTTTAAGACAAGGTCCTATTGTCGTAACCTAATATATGCATCGCCGAATTCGCTATCTTGGTACGTTCGTGCCACACCAACTAAGCCCCGAAGTGAAGGAGTTGTACTCATCTACGATTCTGATGAACTTTGGTTTGGCCATGGTGCAGATGTTTGAGCCGATCTATCTTTACTCAATTGGGTATAGTCTGTCACAGATTATGCTCTTTTTCTTAGTAGTATATGGTATGTATTTTCTGCTCATTCCCTTGGGTGCCAAATTTGCAGGAAGATTCGGTACCGAACGTAGTATTGAGCTCAGCACTATATTTATCTCTCTGTTGTATGTCTGTTTGTTCGCAATTCAGTACAATCATCAGTTATTTTATGTAGCAGCTCTGCTCTATGCAGCGCAGAAAATGTTCTATTGGCCGGCCTTTCACGCTGATTTTGCTCAGCATGCCTCTTCAATAGAGCGAGCCAGAGAAGTTAGTAGTCTGACGGTGGCTACGTCGCTAGTATTTATCTTGGGACCAATCTTGGCTGGCTATCTGATCTCTATCGGTGGCTATGGTTGGCTTTTCATCGTCGTAGCGCTGATCTTCTTGTTATCCAATTTGCCTCTTATGAGTACTGATGAGCAGTTTGTGCCTTTTTCTTTTCCCTATTGGCGAACGTATGTGGATTTATTTTCGACCAATCTATGGCGTTTCAAAGTTGCCTACTTAGGCTACGCCGAAGAATTCGTGGTGATGGTGGTATGGCCGATCTTTATCGCCACCGTGGTTAGAGATGATTTCCAGATTGGTCTAGTCATCGGCTTGATGGTACTAGTCTCAACAGTTGTGACTCTGATCGCCGGTAAATTTGCCGACAAACATCGCGATCATCGCCCTATCTTGCGACTAGGAAGTTTGCTCTATTCTATGACTTGGATTCTGCGCACGGTTATTTCCACTGTTGGTGGTGTCTTCACTGCTGGGTCGCTGTCTTGGTTGCTGAAAAATATTATCTCCGTAGCCCTAACTTCTTCCTCCTATGCCAGCGCTAAGCGTCGAAACGTCATGAAAACAGTAGTAGAATTCGAGTTATCATTGGTAGTTGGCAAATTGGCCATGATCATGATACTGTTGGGAGTCTTCTCGTTGATACCAGATTTACACGAGGGATTTAATTGGGCTTTCGTAGCGGCAGCAGTTACCTCTCTACTATATATGATGCTATGAGTTTACTCGACGAAACAAAATATTTAGCCAAGAAATATCGACTCCGACCGGACACTGATCGGGGTCAGAATTTTCTTATCTCCGAAAGTGTCCTGGATGCTATAGTTGAGGCTGCTGGCGTTACAGAAAGCGAAACAGTCCTGGAAATCGGTACTGGTTTAGGAATTTTAACCAAGGCATTAGCAGTACACGTAGCCAAAGTGATTACAGTAGAGTCCGATAGGAGGTTGGAGCATTTCTTGAAGCAGCTGACTCAGCAGCATCCCAATATCCATTTACTACTTAACGATATTACCAAGGTAAAATTCTCCGATATTAGCGCTGAACTCGGTAGTCGTTACTCGGTGGTAGCCAATATTCCCTACTATATTACTGGCAAGATTGTAGAGCAGCTTCTGACGTGGGACATAGTGCCTCAATCTATCGTTTTGCTCGTTCAATTGGAAGTGGCTAAGAAATATTGCGCTGCAGCCGGTGATATGAGTAAGCAATCTCTGGCAGCGCAATTCTATGCTCAGCCGGAAATCATCCAAACTGTTCCGGCTAAGGCTTTCTGGCCAGCACCGGCAGTAGATTCGGCCATTTTGCGCTTGAGTCAGGTGCATGCCTGGAACTATGATGCTTCCGAGAAGGAAGTGTGGCAGCTAATACGGATTGGTTTTAGCTCCAAACGCAAGAAATTGGCTAATAATTTGTCTTCTGGTTTGCAGATTGATAAATCCCAAGCCGAGAAGTTGCTGACAGCCATCGGAGTGGACGTCAATGTCCGCGCGGAAGATCTGTCTAAAGAAGAATGGGTGACCTTAACAAAGAAATTGAAGCACTAAATTGTAAATAAATTGGAAACTGGAAATTGGGAATTTGAAACTTGGCGCCTCCGGCGCCTTTATGCTATAATATAGAAAATTTTTATTCACTTTTCTCGTTGTCCCCATGGCAACTAAACGTTCTAATCTTCCAACAGAAACAGTAGAGCCAGCTGAAGAATTAGAACAGCTAGAAACAATTCAAATTGCCGGCAGGGCGCCTCTTGATCGGGCGACCAAAATTGTCATTGCTGCACTTGGACTGTGCGGAGTAGTTATTTTGGGCCTTTCGGGTTGGTTATTGCAGTATCGTATCACTCATCCTTTCAACGTCTCGGTGGCTGATGTGCTCAAACCAGCTACTTCGACGACCGACACGACCAAAGTAGCCGCTGATCTGAAGAAGAAAGATACTGATGCGGATGGTCTGACTGATTATGATGAGATTTATGTCTATGGCACGAGCCCTTATCTCAAAGATACCGACAGCGATGGAGTTGATGACGGCGCCGAAGTCAAACGGGGCAGCGATCCGAACTGTGACCAGAAGAAAGGCGCTTGTACGGGAGTACGATTCATCAATCCAGATGTCAAAATATCTGATTTGTTGCCGCAGTTTTCACCCACCAATGTGAGTCTCAAAGAAGCGACACTCAAACAGTTCCGTCAGATTCTACTCGATAGTGGTATGGACGCTGCTACCTTGGCGACCCTTGATGACCGACAGTTATTTGCCTATATGGACGCTATCGTTAGCTATGATCAACAAGATCCGATCGATGTTAATGCTCTTGATGAGCAAGATATCCGCAAGTTTTTGGTTGATTCTGGTGTTTCCCAAACAGAAGTCGACCGTATGTCGCCCGATGATCTGAGAGATTTAATTAAATCACTGCTGTGAAGCGTAGTACTCACATGAAACTATTTATCCTTGCCCTACTATTGGCAATGGGTTTTCTATATTCTACCAATCTGGTCGTTGCTGCCCCTATTGGTCTCGAACCACCGCTTGAATCTGGTACTAATTTTTCTTCTACACTCGGCTCTGTTGCCTCTCAGGCTCCTGGTGGTCTACCAGTACAAGATCGTCAAGCAACTATTTGGCAGAAAATCACCAAGCAAATCGATAAAGTCAACAAAGCGATTGGCTACAACATCCTTACTTCGACACTTCAGGTGACATTGAATCGAATAGCACTCGATACAGCCAAATACATCGCCGAAGGCAATGTCGGCGGCACACCATTTATCCGCACTAAGAGTTTTGAAGGTGTCTGGGCTGATGCTCGTGATACTGCTTATGGAGAATTTATCGGACGTCTTTCAGACGGTTACTTCGAAGGTCTTGGTTTGGATCTGTGCGAACCTTCAGTTGATGTTCAGGCTCGTATTAGTTTGGGTATTATCAATGATATTACCCCGCCCTCTGTTAAACCGCGTTGCGATATTCGACAAGTGCAGCAGAACTGGGTTCAGTTTGGTCAGACCCTGAATTCTGGTCGTTGGCTTACCGCTTCACTATCCAATTTGAGCCCTGATGATAAGGTTAATTTCTTCGCCGAGTATCTTGATCCAAAGAATAATGACATTGGAGCTTTCTTGAAGTTAAATGATTTAGCACGACAACAAGCTGCCAACAAACAAGAGCTAGCCAAACTGAATGAATCTACTTGTCGTGGTTATATCGATGCCAAGCGTCCTTTGTCAGATGACATTGCTCATACGTGTGAACAGATATTATATCTTCATGAGAATGCTATTAATGATTATATTGCGGAAGCGAGTTTGCTGAAGAGCGAAGATGTCTTCAAGCAATCGGCAGTTCTCTTCACCAAGACCTTGACCTCTCGATTGATGAAGCGATTTATCTCTGGCTCCTGGTCATTGGCTGACTGGAATAGTGGTAGTGGGTCGACAAATTTACGTGATAGTCTAATCGCTAAATTACGCAGTAGAGTTGATTTGCGACGTCTCGGTTCGGCTGCAGAGTTCTTAGCTGATCTCAATACGGTAGATGTGCAAGCGATTGATAATTTTGATTACGTTTCGGAGATGGGCGCCTGCCCAGCAGACACGCGTATCGCCAGCCAACTTAATTGTACGACAGATACTGGACTAGTGACGGCTATCAATAATCGGGAAACAGTCCGTGAGGCGCTGGATCGCGGTCATTTGCATGCCAATTGGCCTTTGGTTTCGTATCTTAATTCTTCTATCAATGGTAGCAAGAAGTGTTATCAGAACTCCTATTGCTACAGCAACATTAGTAAGATGCGTAGTTATCGTATCTTACCTTTGGGTTGGGAGATCGCGGCTGCGCTGAGCCCTGTCGGCCGACCGGTGACCTTAGGACAAGTTATCAATTGTTTCGAAAATAGTGGAAATTGTGATTTGGACCCAGCGGCTAATATTTATTATCATCTGATCGATCCCGATTGGGTCTTGGCCGCGCCACTGACACAATGCAAAGCTCTGGTCAGTGGGCCTTCTCTGGAAGATGTGAACAGTAATCAACGCCAACAGGTTTGTGTCGATCGTCCTTCTTGTCTATCAGAAGATGACAAAGGTAATTGTCAGAGTGGCTATGGCTACTGTACCAAAGAGCGTAATGTCTGGCGTTTCGCTGGTACGCAATGTCAGGAACAGTATTCTTCATGTCAGGTTCTGGTGCGTCGTGATAATGGCGCCAAATATAGCTATTTGACCAACACCTTAGCTACCTGTGATGCCTCGCAAGCTGGTTGTACTTGGTATAGCAAGAGTCAGACCAATTTCGGTACGGCAGCGGATCCAAATTACGATTGGAATCCTGCTGACAGAATTTATTTCAATAACAATGCTACCAGTTGTCCGGCCGAAGCAGCGGGTTGTCAAGAATTCATCAATCCTACATCAGCTACTGCCAACTTGGTGGCCAATAGTGATTTCGCAGACTATCAAGCTAACCCTTCGACTGATTACAGTAATCCTGATTGGATCAATGATGACAAAGCCGATACCTTCGTCGGCTGGACTGGTAATGCTTTACAAACATTCACTTCCAATGAAGCAGCTCAATTCGGACAGGTCGGTATCAAAGTAACGGGCGACGGTAGTTTGTCGACCTCGGCTCTGAGCGGTCAAGTCGCTGGTAAAGCTGTAACCTTGTCCTGGTATGCCAAAGCTACTAATGCTTGTCAGACTCAGGCGACGATTTCATCTGCTACTGCGTCTGGTAGTACGGTAGATGTCAGCTATACCGATAGCTGGCAGCGTTATCAATTGACTTACTCGTTCGGTATTGATGTAGCTGATACGCAAGTTCTGGCCGTTTTGCAGAGCAAGGCTGCGTGTGGCTCGCTACTTATTGACGGTGTCAAAATAGAATTTGGTAATCGTGCTACTGCTTATACTACCTATGGACAGACCGGCACGGTTTATTTATCAGGTCAACGATCTCAATGTACAGCACAAGAGGTTGGCTGTTCGCTCTATAGTCCTGCCAACGGTGATGCCGTGATCCCCGGAGTCATCAGTCAGAATGATTATTGTCCGACTGAATGTGTCGGCTATCAGACCTACGCTCAGTTGCCGACCAATTTTGAATTAGCTGAAGGAGCTGCTGCTAATGCCAAACAAATTAATTTCATTGCCAAGACTGCCAAAGCCTGTCCAGCCACTGAAGTTGGTTGTAGTGAGTTTACCAATCTGGATGAGGTGGCTGCTGGAGGAGAGGGTAAGAAGTATTTCAGTTTCTTGCGTCAATGTGTCAAAGCTGACCAAGGAGTTACCTATTATACTTTGGAGGGAAGTGATACCAGCGGCTTCCAGGTGAAAACCTGGCAAATCTTGCCCAGCAATTTGGCGACCGATCAAGGTCCGTGTACCACTATTGCTAATGGTGGCTCAACTTGTATCGATACGGCCGCCTCACAAGCCAGCTGTACTGCAGCTGATATGGCCACCAATCCCAATTGCCGAGAATTTTTCGATACTGCGGGTAAATCCTATTTCCGCCTACAAGACAAAGTAATTTTTGCTTCCAATGATTGTCATCCTTATAGAAGAAGCGATAGCAATCAAACCTACAATGGTTTGGCCTCCGAAAGTCGTAGTTGCTCTGCCAGCAATGTACGCTGTACTGAATTTCGAGGCAATCAAAGTAGTAATGTTCGAACAATTATCAATGACACGTTCGAAGGACGCGCTACCTACGCTCCTTGGGCTGGTCAGGGCAGCGGCAAGATAGCACTCTCCAGCGAAGCGGCTAGTTCCGGTGGTCATTCCTTAGCTGTCACTGCACCTGGTGTGGTAGTCTATCCGTTGAGTAACCAATTAGTTGCTGGTCGCGAATATTATCTAAGCTTCTGGCTCAAGACCAGTCAGAATCAAGCCGAACTTCGAGCCTATCTAGGAGACATTAATGGCACTCAAACTAAGTGCGGTCAGGGACCGTGTCAGTTTGCCATAACCACGGTAGCTACGGCCGGTGATTGGCAGCTGTACAAAGTTGGACCATTGTTGATTGATCAAGTGGTCAATCCAGCCACCACCAATCTGACTTTGGTGCCGAGTGCTAGTGGTACATTCATCGATAATCTCATTCTTCGAGAATCAGTTTCCAATTTATTCTTGGTCCGTGATAGCTGGAAGACACCAGCCTCCTGTGATCTGCCTTTCGCTGGTGCCAATCTGGGATGTCTGCTGTATAAAGGTACCGACAACAAGAATTATGCCTTACGTTCGTTCTCGCAGATTTGTCGCCAAGAGGCTGTTGGATGTCAGGCTGTGATCAATACGCAGAACTCCAACTATCCTTATGAACAGGTATTCAATGCTGGCGATAAATCTCAAGTTACAGTTCCTGCTGATGCATTGGAATATATCGTAGTTGATAGCAAGAAATTCTGTGAACCCAAATATCAGGGTTGTCAGGCGCTGGGCAAGCCCAATATTAACCGTAATTTGCCAGAGCAAGATCCGCGTTATGTCCGATCGTATCAGACAGTCTTTATGATCAATGATCCTGATCAATATAGCGATCAGCTATGTAAGAATGAAGGGTTGTATTGTCAGGAATATACTGGTAGCGATGGTGTGTCGCATTATTATCGTGATCCTGGTAATCGTACCTGTACCTACAAAGAAGGTGTCAGTATCAACGGTGTGATTCAGACTGGCTGGTTCCAGACTGATAGCTTGGAAGCCGGTAAGACGCCAGTAGGTTGTTATTCTGACAATGTCACACCTTTGGATGATTATAAGATTTATACTGCTGCCGAGAATCAATTCAACAATTCTGCCGGTCTGTGTCCTGGCTCACAGAATCAGTGTTCAGAATTTATCGACACGCAGGCTACCAATGGAGATAATTTCTTATCCAATCCTACCTTCACCGATCCGACAGGACCCAAAGCCAAGTGGGGAGTATGGCAGTCTGGCGGTAACGCTCTGCCTTTGGATCAGACCTTCGCAGCCAATCCACAGACTGCTTCGGCTACCTTGCTGTCACAGCCTCATGGATTAGCCTTGATCTTCCAGCGTTTCTTCAATACAACCAAAGATGTCCTCGGAGCCAAGCCGATCAATAATGCTGACGTCTATACAATAAGCGCTGATGTCACTGTCAAGAATCTTAATGTTGGCACGCAGGGCAAAGCGAGCGCTCAAGTGGTGGTGCGTTGTCTCTGGGATAGTCCGTATGACAAAGACTATTGCGCCTCCGTCGTAGAGAGCGGTAATAGTCAGTATGGTACTGTGGTGGATTATGCTAATACCTGCAACACGGACAGTGACTGCCCAGGCAAAGAAATTTGCTATAAGAAGGCTGACGGTTACTGTGAATCGGCCACTGACAAAACTCAGACGCCTTGTAGCTCCAACGCCCAATGTGCCAGCGGTTATACCTGTAATCTAGCGGTTGGTTATGACACTACTGATTCCCGTGGTAATCGACGTGATCACCTGACGGAATTCTATGCTGGTGCTGACATTCAAGACAAAACCACTGTTCAAACTTTGACCGCCACCGCTGATCTCGGATCTGCCTCACAAGGGGATGAGCTAGTTATGTGTGAACCGACGTTCCGCTTGGCCTTAGATTGTCCGAGTGGAGGAGATTGTGACAATAATAGTACGCCCAATGAAGTGCAGTTCTCCAACCTAAGTCTGCGCAAGGCTCAGTCCTATTTCTATCTCAATAATAAGTCTATCGATGATAATTCCTGTAATGGTCAAGTAAGTAAGAAAGATGGCTGTATCCTTTTCAGTGATCCCAATGACCCAGTCAAGAAATATAACAGTTTCTTAACCTACTTCTATAGTGAGCGAGCCAATGGTAAGGGTGTTAGTCCGGTGGTCTGTGATCCAAGTTCGGCCGATCCGATCCTACGGGCTTGTACCAATGATGCTAACCGTATAATCAAGGTGTCCCGTGATCGTCAATGTGCTGAATGGCTAACCTGCAAAACCAGCTCGCAGATTTTCGATACTCAGACCAATTCACAGCGTCAGATCTGTACCGAGGTAGCACTCTGCGATCAATACAGTGCCAACAACGGAAGTTTGAATTGTGCTCATTGGTTACCAGAGAGCACTTCCAAGGTTGATTATTCAGCTTATACGACCCGTGATGTTCGCTATGACGCCTTGGATTATTCTGGCTACTCACTCTTTAATCGTTATCCAGTAGATCATCTACGTTTGGTTGATGTCAGTATCAATGCCGCTAAGAATGGTCCTGACGCGGCCAACCCAGATTTCCGTTTGGTTCGAGCCGAGAACTGTACTACGGCGGAGTGCAATCAGTTAGTTGCTAACTATGGCCAATTGAAATGCGGTACGCTGGACGGCAAAGGTCAGCCAACCGGCGCGATCTTCGGGGTAAATGGCAGCTCACTCTGTGTCAACGGAATTGATGGTAGTCGATTTGACTTAGCATCTCCATTTGTCATCAAGCCTACCACCCGTGGATTCGCTGAAACTGAAGCGCCTTTCCCGCAGAGCGTCGTCTCCAGCAACACCGGTCAACAACGACGAGTCAAGTTTGGTTTCCAACAAGCTAATATTTGTGATAGTGCGGTGGCTTCTTGTGAAGTGGGATATTACAGATTGCAATACGGCTCCGGTGGAGCGACTCGTTTCTATTCACTCAATGCCTCCTTGGGTAGCGGTGAGATATCTTCTTGCATCTGTCAGGGTGGTAACCTTGATGGACGATCTTGTACTATCGTCGAATCCAATAGCGACACCAAGTCTTCGATCTCCGATCAATGCCCTGGTGGCAATCCAACCTACTTATCGCGTAGTGATATTTTCCTCAACTGGGGTGGTTATTGTCTAGAGCCCGATCTATCATCGTCTATCAACGGATCATCATCTGAATATGCTTGTTTGTCATGGCTGCCCGTTGATAATGCCATCGGCGGAGTTGATTACTTCAATCAGAATCGTGATGCCGGCTATAATTTCAAAGCGCCTGCCTACTACTGCGCAGAAATGCAATTAGTGGAAGACAGATATCATTGGCGCTCGGCTAGTATGGAACGCAATGAAGTGTTTGATCGTTATAGCATGTTTAATAAAGATGGCGGCATCGCCCGACAGCCCATGGGTGGCGACGTTGTACATGAAGGCTTTGTCATTCCTGGACCAGACGATACTCGAGCTCACGATGTCTATCCAATCGCCACAGTTAATAGTGTATCGCAGTGTATTAATAATCCGACAATTTTAGGTTGTTTGGATTATAAAGGAGAACATATTTGCTATACCGAGCATTGTTTGGGGAAATATAATGGCGCGACGGATTACTTGACTTGTAATGATACTGACAAAGACTGTGATGGCTCGCGAGGTGATTTCATCCAAGCTGAAAGTTGGCCTCGTCCGCTGTGCACTTACCTGACATCAGCTGTCAATGAGCGAGGAGACAACGCTGCTAAGACCAATTCATTCTGGGCCGACTATCGTCCTGACGGTAAACCCTTTGTTGTCAGTTTGAAAACAGCTGGTCAAGGTTACACGCTTGATCGAGATGACACACCATTTGGTGCTGCAGTACCTGGATCAGGATTTGTACCGCAACAATTCGGCGCTCTGTCAGTGGAAGATCGCGGAGTAGTACCTCGTGCGGGCAGTCCCTATGCTTGTGCTAATGATGAAGCCGATTGTCGTCTTCTAGCCGACAGCAAGAGTAATGTTTATATCAAAGGTTGGACCCACCCCTCATTTGGCGATTCTCCTTCAGCCACTATAACAACCAAAGAAACTTACGTCACCGGAGTTAATCGTCTAAAGCAGATTTATCAGAAGCTGTTTGGTATCTATCGCTATGAAGCCGGTGAGTCCTGTGCTTACCCAGTATGTAGCGGCGGACCGTTTGGCGGTAACAGATGTAGCGCCACTGGCAATATTTATGGTGAATGTACCTTACGTTATGATCGCGCCAATCCAACTGATCTTGGCAAAAGTAATGTCTGTCAGACGATATCCAATACCTGTATCAATTCTGCTTGGGGGACTGCGACATCATGTAGTTCTTGTCCGGCTGGCTGGCAGGTAGATCTGACTACTGGTGGTTGTTATCAACTCATACCACCAAGTCAGTTGAGCTGTGCCGTCTGTACTACTGGCCAAGGTCAATGTGCCAAGCGTTGTACCTCATCTGATCAAGCGTTATGTACTTCCGATAGTGACTGCCCTGCTAATGCTACCTGCAGTCAGACGAGCTGTGAACGTCCTCAAGTAGATGCTCGTAGTCAATGTCAGGTAGTTGATGCATTAACGTGTAATACTACAGCTCAGAAATGCTGCTCCACACGTGACTCCAATAAATGTACAATTATTAGTTGTAGCCATACATTTGATGATTGCGATGCTATGGCTGAAACCTATAATACCAAAACGTTCTGTGCCCCTGCGCAGGGACAGTATTGTGTTGGTCCGGATTTCTCTGATACATCGACATCAGGAGTCAACCAACTGACTCGTGTGCAGAGCTGCGCAACCGCAATAACCAATAATCTAGGACAGAGACTTAATGCCGGCAATGAAATTTGCCAAGCACCTGATGCCACCTGTAAATACGCCAATCAAGTAGAAGTTTCAATCAATGGCGGTAACGACACGAGACCATATTGCTCACCTATAAGAGATTCCTATCAGCCACTTTGCAATCCCGACACCGATCCAACCTGTATCGCTGGCTCATCTCAAGCTATCGATGAGCAGGCGCTGCCACTCGACGCCACCATGTCCCAAGGTTATGCTATACGTAACGCTAATGGAACGACTATTCCGCAAAGTCAGAAGGATCAGATAGCAGCTTCATTGAGGTCAAGTCGCTACGCACAGGCCGACTTCGGTCCGATCATTGCGCAGCCAGTCTGTTCGGCTTCCAGTATAACCTGCGACCTCGGACCGGTAGGTAATTTCTTAGTTAACGATAAGGCCTCTGGTCCAATCATTGAGAATCAGAGTCCGACAATGTTGGCGACGGTTTCCTTCTATGCTTCAGCCTATAAGGATCGTATGCCATTACGTTCGATTGAAGTTGATTGGGCCGATGGGTCGCGTCAAGCTAACGTAGGGTACTACAAAAATAATTGGTCAGTCTGTGACCCAGCTCAAACCATTCATCCTAATGCTTCCAACCAGTCGTACCAGACCACGATGGATTTTGCCGGTACCACGCAGGGATGTGATCCGACTATTCGTAGTTACTTCCATGTATATCAGTACAATGCAGCCTTCGATGGCTCGCGTTCGGGTATCACCGGCTGTCCGGCTGGCTATGCCTGCTATCGTCCGAGAGTTCGGGTACAGGATAACTGGGGCTGGTGCTCCAATACTGCTTGGGGACCGGTCGGTCAGGGTTGTACTGACGCTGCAGGCAATCAAGCTGGCTATATCTTCTACGGTAATAGTAATGATTCAATGATTCAGATTAAGAAACCTCAATCCTAATACCATGTTTGCAGGAATAATCGACGTCTTATCACACATTTGGTACCTACTATGGATTTATATCCCTGGGTGGGCGCTGACGATCGTCAGTCGTATCTTGGTCATTATCTTGAGTTATCAGAATTTCGCTAACGAGGATATTATCAATCGTGGTTGGGTGGTGACTCGTGATTTCAGCAATATGCTGTTTATCATTATTTTGCTAGTTATTGCACTTGGTACTATCTTGCGAAGCGGTCGTTATGGTTATCAGCAGAATTTACGACGGTTGGTGTTGATGGCCATTCTGATCAACTTCAGTAAATCAATTGCTTTGTTCTTCATTGAAGTATCGCAAGTAGTCACACTAGCGTTCGTTAACGCTTTCCTCAATTCTCTACAAGCTGGCTTCCCAGAATTATTAGGATTGACTCCGGTATTGCAATTGGTCAAAGGCAGCGGAGCAGAGCAAGCGGTGGGAGGTGTCTCTGTCTTTGTTCAGATAATGTTGGGAGGAATAATGATGGTGATTGCCCTGATAGTAATTGTCATTATTACCTTACTGTTTTTGTACCGTATTATTGCGTTTGGTTTCATTATTATTTTGGCGCCGATTGCTTTCTTGTTGAGCGCTTGGCCCACTGGCTTCACCTACTATCAGCGTTGGTGGAAAGAGTTGGGTAATTACACTGCAGTTGGACCAGCCTTGGCTTTCTTCCTCTGGCTGAGCTTCTCTGTAGTGCAACAACCAACGGCGTCAGGTTGTTTGTCACAAATTGTGGCTGGTAAAGGACAGGATTCTTCCTTCACTATCCAGAGAAATGATGAGACCGCTCAAGGACAGTTGAATCAAGCTGCCGTCTCTGGTGCGGTCACTGGAGAAACAGCCTGTCCAACCCCTTCCAATAATCCATTGGTTGCTACGATATTGCGATTTCTCGTCGGTATCTCACTACTGATCGGCGGACTGACGGTAGCTAAGGAGTTAAGCGTTGCTGGCGGTGCTATGGCCAATAAGTGGTCAGGCAAGCTCGGTGGCGCGCTCAAAGGTATGGCTGTCGGAGCTGCAGCTACCGCTGGTATGGGTGCATTGGCAGTTACACGAGGTGTCGGTAGTAGTATTGCTAGTGGTGTTTCTTTAGCCGACAATAAATTATTGGGTGGTAGCTTAAGTCGTGCTGGATCTGGTGCTTTGGCCACTGTGAAGCGGGTGGGCGATAATAAGGTGTTCAAAGATGTCGCCGGAGTGGTTACTAGTGGTCCGATGAAGTACGCTACTGGAGCTTTCGCGTATGATCAGATATTGCAGAAGGCAATGCCGGCTGTCCGTCAGATGCAGACAGCTCAAACCAGTAATTTCATGAAACAGATGACATCATTAACAGATGCCGAATTGGAGCGCAAGATGGGTAGTGTTAATGCTCAGGAAGCTCGCGCTGCCGCTATGACTTTGGATAAACGCGGACACTTCAGCGTAGCTTCGGATATTAAGCATGATGATGAGCGTTACGAAGCCGAATCAAGGAAGAAACAAGCTTTGCGCCAAAAGGCAGCTAAGATCATGAGCGCTGCTGGCCCTGGTGACCCAGTCAGTGATCACTACGGCGAGTTTACTAAGAAATATATTGATGTTTTATCTCCTGAAAAACAGAAAGAAAAAATGGCAGCTCTCAATACTTCGGGTGACTTCGAAAAACATGCAGCACATTGGGATTGGACTGGAGATATGCTACATACAGCTTTGGAAGTTGGTATTACTGGCAAACAACTAGCAGCACTGCCAGCAAAAATGACTAAGAATGAAAAAGTAAAATACGCTAATGCCGTCTCTGCGGCGTTAGATACTACTGACGAAAATGATAAGCCAGAAAGAGGTAAGGAATTGCGAGAACTAGGAGCTCGTGTAGACAGCAAGAGAATCAAGCGTTATGCGACTGATACTTATGATGCTAATGGCAGAATTATCAGTGAAGGTTCTATGCCAATTCGTGAGTTGGTGAGGAAAATGACTCCTGAGCAAGCGGCTAATATTGACGGTGATTCGATCGAGGCCGCAGCTCCACATCTCAATAAGGCACAATGGAATTATTTAGCACGTAACAGTGACCCAGCCAAAGTTACTAAAGCGCTGGCGGCAACAATGGAAGTTTTATATAAGTCCAGTCTTGAGACGAATAGCTTAACTAAAGAGCAGGCAGGTTTGGCTAAACATTTGTTAGATAGTGAGTGGTTCGGAGGAGATATAAGAAAGCCATCAGAAGCTCAAGATGCTGTGTCTAAAATTCTCGATCAAATTAAAAAAGACAAATTAGCTTACGCCGAACCATCACGAGTTGAGACTGCGGCTGCACCGGCACCTTCGGTGACCGTTAATGTCGCGACTCCAACAGTTGAACTTGCGGGCAGCGAAGAGGTTAGACTGGCTGGCAGACCCTCGACAGGAGCAGCGACTAGCGGAACTGATGAAGAACGCCCTGCTGGCCGACCTAGCACTGTTGGTCCCGTGACACCATCAGATGAAGAGCGATTGGCGGGTCGACCAAGGCCAAAATCAGAATAATATTACTTACTATAGCTCATGACCGTAACGTCTCTGCAGCAATTGCCGGAGCGACTGAAAGATATTATCTTCGCAGAAGGTAATGCTGATATTAACGCTGAAATTATCAGTCAGTTCGCTCTCACTCCAAGTCAGAAAGAGTCGATGTTTCGACTCTTGGTTAGGTTGTTTACTGGCCAGCTGGCGCCAATTGATTTACCTTCAGAGCTAGCCAAAAGTATCGACATACCTGATAAGAGAGGGTTGGCACTAGCTCTAGCTACTAAGCGATTGTGGCCGGCACACGAATTTCTGTCCGGCGTAGATACGCTCATCCAGCGTCTCGGTGGGCAGCTACCGCAAGGTTCTTCCGCTGTGTCAGGACCAGAGTCAAATAGCGAAGGCACAATTATTGCTACAGCCGAAGAATTTCTTCGCCAGCACAGTGACAATCGTGCTTTGCGCCTGACGAGCAAGCCACTTGATTTGGGTCAGGGTCCGGTAGAAGATCCGACCATAGATAATTGGCTCAAAGATTTCCTCCGCGCTATGGGTCCCTCGATGAAAGATGGTCTAGCTCGTAGTCAGTACTTGATACGAAGTAGCAACGTTAAGAATTTAGCGCCAGAAGAGAAGGATAATGTTCTCAATTTTATCAGCTCGTATGGTGAGGGTACTTTGGCGCGCTTCAGTCTAGACGGAAATAAAGTTATGGTGCGCAGTGGCAGCGCCGAGGCTACAGTTGATCAGCCTAAGCAGCCAGTAACTTCCACGGTTGATGTAGCTCGTATTACCGATCAATATCGCGTCTATAGTCAGGATGTCATCAGTCGTAATAGTAGCGTGATGTCGGGACTTGAGATAGAGATTGGCGATCAAGCCGGACGCCTCGCCGATATCATTTGGGAGGCTCTAGGCGTCGAGGATCGTGACCGAGTGATTGCTGCCTTGGTACTAGCTGCCAGGCGCAAACAACTGGCAACATTTATCTCGTCAGATCTACGATTTATTGGCATAGTTCGCCGCTTCATCAGTGTTCGTTTCGGTGATCAAGCTAAGTCGTGGTGGCAACCTGATGGTACGTTGGTAAGTGCTGCTTTATTTTTCCAGTTGGTTCTTCAAGATAAACTACATTATTCACCGGCTGAGACAGCTATGATTGCTAATGTGATTTGTTCGGAAGCGGGCTGGGAGCAGGTGGCCTATATCGACCTGACCAGAGCGGAATTTCGTTTACGAGAAGTTAAGCTGGTTGCCAAAAATTTTGTCATCGAAGGAGCCAATTAGTAGTTTGATACTAAACCAAAAATCCTGACAGCTTGTCAGGATTTTTTGACTATTTGACTTGAAGTCTCTCACTACGCTCGAGCAACCCCTCGACTAGCTCGGGGCAGGTTATTCCGCACGCGTTTAAGCGCGTGCTACATAATCGCCAGTCTCTGTATTGATGACGATATCTTCACCTTCTTTGATGAAAAGTGGGGTCTTGATTTCCAAACCGGTTTCCATCGTCACGGTCTTAGTAGCGCCGCCGCTCGTATCTCCTTTGACTCCTGGAGGAGCGGATACAACCTTGAGCGTTACCTTCTTGGGAAGAGCGACGGTAACGGCCTGACCATTGTAGATTAAGACGTCACAGGTCTGACCTTCTTTCAGATATTTCATGCCTTCTCCTAGGATATCTTGGTCAAATTCATATTGCTCGAAGTTCTCATTGTCCATGAAAACGGCTTTATCGCCCTGCTGGTACAGATAGTTAGCAGAGGAGCGGCTGAGATCTGCTTCTTCGGCTTTATCAGCACCAGAGAAAGACTTTTCTAATGTTGAGCCGGTTACCAAATTTTTCAATTTCGTTCGAAGGGTGGCTCCACCGCGGGCAACCTTGATATGCTGGGTAAACACGACTTGGTAGGGCTCATTATTGATACTCAGAACCGTGCCCAATTTGATTTCACTTAGTCCAAGCATGGGAATTATTTAGCGATATAAGGCAACAAGGCTAAGAATCGAGCGCGTTTGATGGCGAGCGATAATTTGCGTTGATGTTTGGAGCAGACTCCACTTCGACGTTTCGGTACGATCTTGGCATAGGAAGAAGTGAAGCGCTGGAGCATCTGCGTGTTCTTGTAGTCGATGCTTGAAATAGCGTTGACACAGAAGAAGCAGTATTTCTTAGATTCTTTTTCCATGAGGTTAGTTATTCGTTAGTAGTTATTCGTTAGTAGGGGTTAAGACTTGATCTGTCCCTAATAACAAATGACTAATAACTGATTTCATTTAATTAGAAGGGAATGTCTTCCACGTTAATTTCTGGCTCATCGACATTGATAGTCGGTTCGTCAGACTGTGGGGCAGACGGGGCTGCATTATTCATCATTGGTCGAGGACTTGGTCCACCAGTTGGGGCACCGGCTCGATCTAGCATGATCAGGTTGTCAGCCACGATTTCTGTTCGGTAGTGCTTGATAGCATTCTGGTCATCCCAGGAGCGGGTTTCGAGGCGACCTTCGAGATAGACTTTGCTACCTTTCTTGACGTATTGACCAATAATATCCGCCAATTTACGCCAGGCGACCACATTATGGAATTCAGCTTTGGTTTGCTTCTGACCACTTTTATCGGTCCAACTTAAGTTAGTAGCGATGGCGAAGGAGGCTACTGTCTGGCCGGAAGGAGTAGTGCGTAATTCAGGATCGCGCACGACATTTCCGATCAGCATGACACGATTGAGATCCATATGTTTGTTAGTTAAGAATTATGAATTAAGAATTAAGAGATAACATTCTCCATTGTTTCTTCATTCTTAAATCTTCATTCTAAATTTATTTTAATTCTTGACCGAGAAGTTCGTCCAATTTCTCATCGAGTTTATCGAGAGAGATTTTGGGCTTGGATTTTTCGGCCTTTTTTTCTTTCTCGACTGGCTCAGCGACGACATTTTTGGCGGCCGCTTTGCGAGCTCTCACCTTGGCTTGTCGAGCTGCCTCTTCTTCTTGCTGCTCAGGGCTCAAGACCTTCTTGGTGATGATGAGATGACGGAGCAAGCTGTTGTTAAGCTTAAACTCAGTATCCAATTGTTTGATGCTTTCGGCTTCAGCATCAAATTCAACCGTCACATAGTGACCGTATTTTTCTTTGTTGATAGGATAGGCCAATTTTTTTCTACCCAGGATGACCTCACTGGTAACGCTTCCTTTACCCAAGGAAACGATCAAATCGGCAATGCTCTTCTGCAAAGCCGGATATTCTGTCTCAGCAATAGCTGAAGTCAGAATATAGGTTAGTTCATAGTGTGACATGATGTAACCTTAATTCTTAAAGATTGATTAAGGATCCTCCTTCGCTCCCAAAAAAGAGCTTCGGTGGACGTGGATTACTTATATTGTCAGTCGAGCATAGCTCGATCAACCTTCTCATAAACGCTCAACGTTTTGATAAGGTAAAATAACAAATCTAAGTGGCACAACATTACCATAATGAGGTTATACTGTCAACCATGTGCTATAATGCGAATATGAAATCTTGGATCTTCATTTTGGGCCATTCTCCAGCACTGTCGGCCGAGGAAATACTGACCGTCACCCGAGCGAAGAAGTCAGATATTGTTAGTTTGGGCACACAGGCTCTGATAGTTAGGGCTGCGGTTGAGCCTTTGACCTTGATCAAACAACTGGGAGGCACGATCAAGATAGCTGAGCTGGTTCATACCTTGCCTCGTCCCGACGCTATCACACCGGAAGATTTATTAACCTTCTTGCCAGTAACTGATGACGAGAAGAAAGTAGTATTTGGCTATAGCATCTATAATTCTCAACCTCATAGTGTCCGTGTCTGGCAGAAGATTGGCTTACAATTGAAGCGGCGATTGCAGGCTCAAGGCAAGCAGGCCAGAATGGTTGCTAATAACGACGGTATATTGTCCTCTGTGGCCGTGACTAAGAGCAAATTGGTGGATCGTGAATTTATCGTGGTGACTGAGAAAGGTCAGACCTATCTTGGTTTGACTCGGGCTGTTCAGCCTTTCGCTGCCTATAGCAATCGCGACTATGGCCGACCGGATCGTGATGATGAGCGAGGCATGTTGCCACCCAAAGTAGCTCAGATGATGATTAATATTAGTGGTGTGGGTAATAAGGCTGCGTTACTTGATCCTTTCTGTGGTGTAGGCACAGTGGCGCAAGAAGCGGCGCTGCTTGGATTCACTTCAATCTTGGGTACTGATCGCGATCAGCGAGCTATTGCTGCTGCGGAGAAAAATATTGTTTGGTTGCAACAACAATATCCTGATGTCCAAGCTCAATTTCGTGTTGTCGCAGCACAACAGCTAGCAGGAAGTTTGGCTCCTAATTCAATCGATGTAGTAGTTACTGAGCCGTATTTGGGTCCAGCGCGAGAACTGCAGGGCGCGATCAGTGGACAACGGCTACAAACAATTCAACGCGAGCTATCACAGCTTTATCTGGCCGTTTTTCAGCAACTTACTGACATTCTGACTGCTGAAGGTAGGGTGGTCATGGTCTGGCCAGTCTATTGCCTGGGAGAACGGCAAGAATTTTTGCCCTTACTCTATGAAGTAGCTCAATTAGGCTTCAGTTTCATTAAACCCAAGGTCGCAGCTACAGCGCTTGCAGGTAAGTTATCAACTCGGGGCACTTTGCTGTATCAGCGTCCAGGACAGATCGTGGCACGGGAGATCGTTGTCTGGTCTAAGAAGTCTTGAAATTAATTTTTTTTGTCTCACGTACAAGTTCATTGAGGAGGTGAACTTTTTTGTTGCTCTTGGGATTCCGTTGAAGCCTGAATTATGGTATAATTTAGTTGTTAACAGTCATTATTTTTTGAGCTTTTTTGCTACCCATGGCAAATTCTGAAGTCACAAATTCACAAGACCCATCTTTTTTGGTTAAGGACGTCGATGGTCAATTCAAAGTTTGGCAACACGGCACCATGTCGGCTGCTGCAGCCTCACCAGTAGCGTTGCCTGTAGCTCCGATCACTCCCAATTTCCAGCAGCCAGCTACACCAGCTGTCGATAGTCATTTTTTACCAGCTACCACCAGCGGACAACCGCATGAAGTGGCGGAATTTCATTTCCATCCAGATGACAAGGCCGATCTAGAAGCAGAAATGGCTAAAATTAATAGCTATTTGTCGGCGGCGGCGGAGAAACGCAAATATAGTATCGAGAAAATAGTAGCCAAACTGATCGAGAAAAATAAACTCAAACTTTCACCCGAGCAAGAAGGTAAGTTCGTCAGTTTGCTATTGAGTTTCTTCCGTCAGGTTAGAAGCCTAGTTATAACCAAAGAGCTTTTGATTCAGGACTTTTCTTTTGACCCGAGCCTGGCTGACAAGGTTATGGTGATCGTCAAAAGTCTCAAAGATAAGATTGAGGCGGCTGATGGCGTAGTTATTCGTGGTTCCAATGAGCGCACTGTAGACGCCATCGATGAAGTCCCGACAGCGATGCCAGAGCTAATCATAGCGCCTCAACGTCCGGCAGAACCAGTCCCAGAGAAACCAGCCATGACTATCAAGCCAGTAGCACCGGTTGCACCTCGTGTGGAGACGCCGGTATTCAATGATTCGGCTTTGCCCAAAGTTCGACGTCCAGTCACGATCGAACCAGTTAAGGTTAGTGCTCCGATACGTGCTGCACGTCCAGCCAAAGTGATGAGTAGAATCGATGAGTTGGCTGCCATGACAGTAGAGGAGTTCCGTCAGTTAGATGCCGATCCACGCGTACGCGCAGCCAAGGTATTGCAACGCATCAACAATTTAGCCAAGGAGTCTCTAGCACGCAAAGCTCAAGGTATGGCGGCTTGGCGTACCAGTCAGGTGTATCAGACCTACCTGACGATGGGTCATCATGGCTTGGAGCACAGTCGTAATTTGTCCCAGATCGTTCAAGAATTGCAACAGGAAAATAAACCCTATCTGACAGCAGAAGAATTCGAAGCCATGACAGACCTGAACAAACAGTTACGCTTCTAAAATATGCGCAAATTTATCGTACCGCAATTCATCGATATTGAAGATAAGATTATTGGCAGCATTACGACACGCCAATTTATTACCTTGATCGTTACGGGTATCTTTATCTTCGCCACCTACAAGCTATTTGAATTTAATTTGTTCTTGCTGTTCTCGGTCTTTATCTTGGCGGTTGGTGGAAGTTTCGCTTTCCTCAAAATCAACGGCACTCCGATGCATATTTTCATACTTAACTTCTTATCTCGTTTCGGCAAACCGGATTTACGCGTCTGGCAGAAAGAAGACGACGTGGTATCAGAACCGATGAAACAGCCAGTCAAGATAGATGACTCATTTACTGCCAAACCTCGTTTGACACCGCGCAAACTATCAGAGTTAGCTCTGGTCGTTGATACCGGTGGTGCTTATCGAGGAGAGGAGCAGGCTAATTTCGCCAATCAATCCGTCTATGGCCAAAAATAATCATAAGAAAAATCCTTTGGCCTCGGCCCAGCACTATCTGGACATTGCCGAGATCAAAGAAGATGTAGTGGTGATGCGTGATGGTACAGTACGTGCTGTCTTGATCGTTTCGTCAGTTAACTTCGATCTCAAATCAGAAGACGAGCAGGAAGCGATGGTTGGCTCGTATGTCAATTTCCTCAACTCGCTCAGTATGCCACTACAAATCGTGGTGCAATCACGGCCTCTTAATATCGATGAATACCTTGATCGTCTACGCAAGACCGAACGTGAGCATACTAACGAGCTATTACGATTGCAGACAGCTGATTATCGTAATTTCGTCACTGAACTATTGGAACTCGAAGATATCATGAGTAAGAAATTTTTCGTCGTTGTCTCGTACAATCCATTGCATGATTTGAAACGTAAATATTGGGAACGACTCATGGACGCTTTCTCCACGGCTCGGAGGATTACTCTAGGGCGTGAGAAATTTGATACCTATTCACGAGAGCTGACCAAGCGAGCTATCTTCATCTCATCAGGATTAACCAGCATGGGATTGCAGGTGCAGCGATTGGATACACAGGCTTTGATTGAGCTCTATTATAATAGTTATAATCCTACGATGACTAAGAGTCAGCCGTTAGAAGATATTAATCAATTATCTCTGAGCCAATGATAGAACCCAAGGAACTCAAGCGTACCTATTCTGCTACTGATACTCAGCCCAAATCGGTCTATCAGCAGGAGGAAGAGATACGAGAGAAAAACAAAGAAGAAATTGGCGTACTTGAAGCGGAAAAGTTTTTCCGACAAGGCGTAGTCAATATTCGCGATATCATTGCCCCGTCTTCTTTCCAGGTGGATGTCAATCATCTGCGTCTGGGACCGCTTTTCGCTCGTACTATTTTCGTCATTGCCTATCCGCGCTATGTGACCATCAGCTGGTTCGCTCCGATTATCAACTATAGTTTGCCTCTGGATATTGCCATGTTCTTCTATCCTGTCGATAGTACGACCGTGTTGAAGCAACTGAAGAAGAAAGTCGGTGTTATCGAAGCGCAGATTATTTCTGATCGAGAGAAGGGTGCGCCGCGCGACCCAGTCCAAGAGACAGCTTTGGCCGATATCGAATCATTACGCGACTCCCTTAGTCAGGGGACGGAGAAATTTTTCCAATACGCGCTGTATATCACCGTCTATTCAGAAACCAAGGAAGGTTTGGATAGTGCTTCGGACAAGATAGAGAATTTACTCGGCGCTCATCTGGTGATGTCTCGCAGAGCTTTCTATCAGTCGGAGCAGGGTTTCAATTCTACTTTGCCCTTGGGTAATGACGAGCTCTATGTCACTGCTAATATGAGTAGTTCTCCAGCGGCAGCTTCGTTCCCCTTTGTCTCCTCAGAGCTAACGTCCGATAACGGAATTATGTACGGTATTAACCGTCATAATAACAGCTTAATTATTTTTGATCGTTTCAGTCTGCAGAATGCCAATTCAGTTGTTTTCGCTACGTCTGGTGCCGGTAAAAGTTACGCTGTCAAATTGGAAGTATTGCGCAGTATGATGTTGGGAGTCGATATCATTATCATCGATCCGGAGAAAGAATATCTGCACTTATCTGAATCAGTCGGTGGTACCTATGTCAATCTATCGCTCAATGCCGAGAGCAAGCTTAATCCTTTTGACCTGCCGCGTAAATTGGGCGATGCCCGCCCGGAGGATATTCTGCGTAGCGCGGTTATCACGCTCAAAGGTTTGGTTCGTCTGATGGTTGGCGCTCTGACCAATGAAGAGGATTCTATCGTTGACCGAGCGCTCCTGGAGACCTACGCCAAGAAAGATGTTACGCCAGGATCTGATTGGAGTCAGAGGAGTATGCCGTTGATGTCTGATTTCGAAGAAGTGCTGATGGGTATGGTGGGAGGAGAGGATATTGCCCTGCGCATTAAGAAATATACACAAGGTACGTTCTCAGGATTATTCAACGCTCCGACCAATGTCGATATTGATAATCAGTTGGTAGTGTTTAGCGTGCGTGATCTAGAAGACGAATTACGTCCTATCGCTATCTATACAATCATCAATTATATCTGGAATATTGTCCGTTCATCAGTCAAGAAGCGTCTCCTGATAATCGATGAGGCTTGGTGGTTGATGCAACATGAAGATAGCGCCAAATTTATCTACGCTCTGGTCAAACGTTGCCGCAAATATTATCTAGGCATTACGACCATTACTCAAGATGTCAATGACTTCTTGCTCTCGCCCTATGGTCAAGCGATCGTAACCAACTCATCGATGCAGATGTTGCTCAAACAATCTCCGGCTTCTATCAATAATATTCAGAAGACTTTCTTACTAACAGAAGGTGAGAAATATTTGTTACTCGAGAGTGCAGTGGGAGAGGGTATATTCTTCGCTGGAGCGAAGCACGCGGCTATCAAAGTGATGGCTTCCTATACGGAAGATCAGCTTATTACATCTGATCCTAAGCAGCTGCTAGAGATCGAGCAAGCCAAGAAAGATTTCGCCGAAACCGTCAATAAAACATTAGGTAATTCCTAAAGACTATGAACGAAATGTGGCAACGCTACCAAAGACCAATTATTATCGGCGTTATCGTGATCGCGATAGTGTTGGGTGTGGGACTGTGGTGGTTGCTGCGTGATCAGAGACCTCCGGATGTAGTCCTTAATAACGGTGCTACCAATCAGCCTACCAACACGGTAACCAATAGTGATCAGATCCAGCCACCAGTCGGCGGTGAGGCTGTGGTGGCCGCACGTAATTTCGCCGAACGTTTCGGTAGTTATTCCAATCAAAACCCTTACGAAAATATCAAGCAATTGTTTCCTCTGATGACTGATCGTCTGCGCCAAGCCATGGCGGCCGGCACTAGTAAGCCAAGTGAGCAGTATCAGGGTGTCGAAAGTAAGGTAGTAAGCATCAAGACTTC
>CAZPQR010000003.1:1541-6744 GCA_964588865.1 uncultured Gammaproteobacteria bacterium | reverse complement strand
GCTGCTCAGGCACTTCGTTCTCTTCGCGACTTGCGTCGCATCGTAACGGGACTAACAGGGGTAGGTATATTCTTGTTGTTTGTTGAAATGCATATTCGTCTCATTGTTTGTAACTTGTTACCCTTCAAAATCCCTTTTGCCGCCGAGGATAAACTATCTGATACTGAAATAGCTATCTTGCTATTCGTTGATTGGATGTTGATGACAATACTATCGATCTTTCTCATCGTCTTTTTACCTTTATTGGATCCCAAGATAACGCTCGATGCGTTGTTGAAAGCGGTGAAAAGCTGGTGGGATGGATTTGTTAGCCAAGCGACAACAAGTAATTTATAATTTTGTATGAATATTCGTAGGATTGGATTGATAGTAGGTTTTGTTCTCATTATACTTTTGCTGGCCTTTGGTCTGTATGCTTTATTTTTCCGTCCCAGTACCAGACCAGGCACGACTAATACCAATACCCCAGGGCAACTACCGGGCGTGACGCCGGGTCAGATACCGACTACAGGGAGCACTTCTACGCCGGTGACCAATTTTCCTACTACCGGCACGGTTGATACTGTGGCTAATGGAGGACTGACACAGGTTACTGATTATAGTAGCGATAGTGTGGTCAGCCCCAAGCCTACTGGCAGTGGCCTAGTCTACTTCCAACCCAATAGTTCGCAGTTCATGCTGCTCAATGCTGACGGCAAAAGTCAGGCCTATAGTGATCCGATATTTTTCGGGGTGCAAAATGTTACCTGGTCGCCAGTCAAACAGCAGGCTATATTAGAATACCCTGACGGCTCCAATATATTCTATGATTTCACCACTAAGAAGCAGATCACATTACCCAAAGAGTTAGAGAGTTTTGCCATCGATCCTTCTGGTACTAGTATCGCTGCTGTCTGGAAGGGCGACAAAGCTAATAATCAATGGTTGGTCACCAGTAATACTGACGGCTCCAATCTGAAATTGGTTGAGCCTATCACTGGCACCAATGGTCTTGACCTGCAGGTGACAGTATCGCCTGACAATAAATTGATCGGTTTGTATCATCATGCTGTTGGTAGCGATTCTCAAGAGGTGGTGCCAATCGGCAAGAATGGTGAAAACATCAAATCGTTCACCGTTGATGGCTTGAAGTTCTCCGGTAGCTGGTCTCCTGCAGGCGATCACCTACTCTATAATGCTTCCAACGCGCGTGATGGCTTCAAACCGCGACTCTGGATTACCGAGGGGAGCGCCGCTGATCTCGGCTATAGCCAGACCGATCTTCAGCTTCAGACGTGGGCCGACAAGTGTACTTTCAATCGAGGCGGAGATCAGATCTTCTGCGCCGTACCGACAGAATTACCTGATGGTGCTGGATTGTATCCCTCGCTCGCTGATACGGTACCAGATGTATTTTATCGTATCGATCTGACATCCGGCGTACGAGTACCATTAGCTATACCAGCTGGTAGTCAACAGCTCTATAATGCGGCTAGTGTCTTCCTCTCGTCCGATGAGTCAGTGCTTTATTTCATCGATCGCTCCACCGGTCGACTTCATAGTATTCAACTTAAGTAGATGTCCAAGACGTGGATCACTATTCTCTTCATTATCTTCCTGCTCAGCGCAGCAGCGGCTATCTTGATGCTGACCTGGATACGGGTACGTCCGGTAGGTCCGCAACAGGTTAAGCAATCTTTCACTCCTGTGGCGATTTCGGATTTCGACCCTAGCCAAGGGCCCAAAGATGCCACGATTAATATTGTCACGTTCAGTAGCTTCACCTGCCCCGCTTGTCAGCGTAATGCCGATGTCCTGCGTCAATTGCGTGATCTCTATCCTGATAAGGTTCGACTGATATGGAAAGATATGCCTGATGATGATACAGCTCGGCAGTTGGCTTTGGCTGCTCGTTGTGCGCAGAATCAAGGTAAATTCTGGCCGTACCATGATCGTCTCTTTAATCAGCAGAATCAAGTAACTGATTGGACGCCAGTGCTAATCCAAAATGCTATCGATCTTAAGTTAGATCAGACAATATTTACTACCTGTCTTCAGGATCAGCAGCCGATGGATTTAATTGAGACTAACATCGCTCAGGGGACAGCAGCTCGTATTACAGCGGTGCCATATTCTGAAGTAAATGGTACAATACGAGTAGATGGTGAGCTATCGTTAAGTGAATGGCAAGCTATTATCAATAAATTATGAACCAATTTTTTGCATCTATCTTTCATAACTTCGTCATTTCGACAGCGCACGCTGCTTCTATTGCCGATATATTGAATAATGCTCGTGACAAAGTAGCCAGCAGCAGAATCCCTTTTAGGTCATACCTTGGTCTTGGTACAGAATGCGGTTCAGTTCCGGATGGTAATTTTTTAGCTTGTTATGTCGGTTCGGTTTATACCTTTTTCGTCCGAGCAGCCATAATTCTGGCTGTTCTGATGGTTGTGATGGGGGGGTTGCGTTGGATTCTAGCCGTTGGCGAAGCGCCGAAGATCAAAGAAGCCAAAGAAATGATCGTTGGTGCTATTACTGGTTTGGTTTTAGCCTTGATCTCCTTTGTATTGTTTGCTCAAATTAATTCTAATCTAGTCAACTTAGAACCGATTGATATTACGCCTATTAGTATTGTGCCTACCATATATCCTGATGCTATTCCTCAAGGACCGATTTCTAATTGCACTTGGACCGGTGATAATATTGCAGCTTTTGCTTCTATGAAGGTTTTAAAACGTTTTAATTCGGCCCATATATCAGAACAAGCTAATACTGCTCATCCAAATTTGGTTGTCGCCCTCAATAGTTTGGATGCGGCTTTGGACAAAGCGTCTCTATCCGTAAGGATTAATAGTATTTCAGACGACAACATTTTTGGAGGCACCTGCTATAGAAATAACGACAAAACGTTATCAGATGGATGTCAGCATTGCGCCAAAAGTGATGGCAAATGTACACGTATGACCAGCCTTCACTATGGTGACCCCAGTAATACCTGTATTTTTAACAGCCAACACCCACCTGTGTCTTGTGCAGCTGATCTTGCGATGGAAATGAGGACGCTTCCTTCAACTAAGGATGGTCGATTGGTTTACTCCGATTACCCTAAAATTTATGAGTTGGCTAAGGCAAGTGGTTTTTCATATGTTCAATGCGAAAATGCTAATGGCGCAACGATTAATTGTGATCGAGCAGAGGTAAGACATATTCATGTGGATATCAGAAATAATTGTCAGACAGTAGAACTATCAAACGTAAATACAGAGGGCTTTACCGACGGAAATTAATGAAAATCAGCATCATCATCCCAACCTTCAACGAAGCGACCGTCATTGGTCGTTCTTTGAAGCAATGGCAGCGCTATCGTGATGCCGATCGATTGGAAGTTATCGTGGCTGATGGTGGTAGTACTGATGGTACTTTGCAAATTGCGCAACCATTAGCCGACAAGATAGCTCGTAAGCCCGACGATCGCCCTGAGACTATAGCTCGTGGTCGCAATCGAGGAGCGGAGGTGGCCAGTGGTAAGATCTTGGTTTTCCTTGATGCTGATGTCTTGGTTTCTGACATTGATGCTTTCTTGGCTGCAGTCCGAAGTGCCTTCAGTCGTTCGTCAGCAGTTGTAGCTGCTACTGCGCGCTCGGGGATCTACCCGAGAGAAGCTATTTGGTCCGACCACATCTTTCATTGGTTGTTCTGGAACTATGTGAAATTCCTCAATCGCATCGGCCGAGGTGCTGCCAAGGGTGAGTGTCAGATAATTCGAAGTGATATATTTCGTCGTCTTCACGGTTATAATGCTCGTCTGGGAGCAGGTGAAGATTTTGAATTATATAATCGTTTGGCCAAGCAGGGGAGTATCGCCTGTCTGGAAGTGCCAGTCTATGAATCGCCACGACGCTATCGACGGGTAGGCTATTTCAATCTCATGCGTCAGTGGTCGATCAACTATATTCGTGCCTCTCAGGGTAAGCCAGTGAAGAAGTGGTCGACCGTTCGCTAGTGGTGCAGTGATTGATTACGCGCCAGAGCTAGTCCCCAGATACCAGCCGGATGATGCGGCCGCAGCACAGCTGCGGCCGCTTCTAATGTAGCGCCGGTAGTGACGACATCATCAATCAGAATAATATGCCGGTTCCGCAGGTCTCTGCTTGATCGGAGTGTGAAGGCGCCAGACATGTTCTTGAGACGCTGCTGTCTATTGAGTTTGGCTTGTGCTTTGGTCCGGCGCTGTCGTTGTAAGTCATAGCTTACTTCCCAGCCTAGCTGTTGGCCGACAATCTCTGCTAAGAGCTGACATTGATTGTAGTCGCGTTCCCGTAGACGCTTGGCGTGCAGCGGAATAGGCATGATCAGTCCATCTTCGGGAGAGGGACTATCAGCTAGGAGCTGCAGCAGTAGAGGTGCTAGGTACTGGCCTAATTGCGGCAGGTTGTGGTACTTAAAGTTTTTGATCAAAGTCTGGATGACTGCCTGCTGATAATCAGTGGCTATCAGTGTACGCTCCAGGCCAGCGACTTCAATCGTTTGAGGCTGCCAAGGCAACTTCTGCTGACACTGGTCGCAGACTAATGAATCACCGTGTTGGCAGAGGAGACAGGTGAGGGGGAAGATCCAGTCGAGTAAGGAATTTAATAACATAAAAACAGGTTAGAAGTCCCTGTTTTTAGTTGTGGAATTATTATTCGGTGACGACGATCTGTTTGTCTTTGAGGTTAGCTTGGAAGTGTTTGGCTGTTTCGCTGCTCAAGATCTGTTCGGCCAGAACATTGGTAATGCGTTCTTGGAAATAGCGTTTCAGTGAACGAGCTCCTTCATCGACGACAAATCCTTCATTGATAATATGATTGATGGAAGCGCTATCAAGGTCGAAAGTAATCTGGCGAGAAGCCAACTTGTTCCGCAGTTTCTCGATTTCGGCTTGGACAATCTTCTTGGCGGCCGCTTTGGACAGAGGCTTGAAGACGATTACTTTGTCGATACGGTTGAGGAATTCTGGACGGAAATAGTCATGCAGTGATCGCTTGATCTGATCGCTAGTTTTGGTAAATTTCTCTTCTACTGTCTCAATCTGTTCTTCGTCTGCCTCGAATCCCAAAGCCGCTTGAGCATTGAACTGTTCTAGACCGATATTTGAGGTCATGACAATAATCGTGTTGCGGAAGTTGACGATACGTCCTGAGGCATCGGTGAGTCGACCATCTTCCAAGACTTGTAATAG
>CAZPQR010000003.1:0-1441 GCA_964588865.1 uncultured Gammaproteobacteria bacterium | reverse complement strand
AGGAGGTCGATAGCCTTATCGGGTAGTTTCTTCTCTGGCATGTAGCGTTGACTCAAAACAATAGAAGTTTCTAGTGCTTCAGGTGTGAAATTGACTCGATGATAAGTTTCATAATTTTTCTGAATACCGCGCAGGATCTCCAGCGTCTCTGATTCGCTGGCTTCTTCTACCATGATAGCTTGGAAACGTCGTTCTAGGGCTTTGTCATTTTCGATAAACTTACGATACTCCTCGCGAGTAGTAGCGCCGATACAGCGCAGTTGTCCGCGAGCCAAGGCCGGCTTCAATATATTGGCAGCATCCAGCGAACCGCTGGTAGCGCCAGCACCAATGATATTGTGAATTTCATCGATGAATAAGATGATATGAGGATTGTTGCGGACTTCGTCGACGATTTTCTTGAGTCTAGATTCAAATTCACCACGATACATCGTACCAGCGAGAACGGCTGATAGATCGAGGCTAACAATTTTCTTATCGAGCAATACATCCGGCACTTCGCCGGCCACAATTTTCTTGGCTAGACCTTCGATGATGGCTGTTTTACCTACACCAGCATCTCCGAGGAGGATAGGGTTATTCTTGGTTCGACGCGATAAGATCTGGATCAGTCGTTCAATCTCCGGAGCTCGACCGATGACGGGATCGATCTTATCTTGAGCTTCTTTGCTGGTGAGATCGGTGGTGAACTGTTCGAGAATAGATTCGGCAGAACCATTACCTTCGCCCATGAGACGATGCTCGAGATCATGTGGGTCGTTCTGTTCTTGTTGCCAAGTGGAGAATTTAGCAGCGCCGCGTAGAATGAGCTCCAGCTGTTGGGCGATTTTCTGCACATCAATTGTATAACGCAAGAAGATAGCCTGTACGGTACGATCGTTATTGTTGATCAAGCTGGAGAGTAAATGTTCGCTACCGACATATTTATGACCAAATTCATAAGCAATCTTTACGGCTTGTTCGATAATATGCTGACTAGCCTCGTTGGGTTGCGGTAAGTCCCAAGGATTGGTGGATAGCAGCTTATCCGTTGTCAAAGGTTCATTGATATTGAGTTGGAGGTCGGCTGTTTTGAGATTCTGCTTGGTCAAAATTTCTGCAGCAATACTGCCCTTCTGTTCGAGGAGAGCGTAGAGCAGATGCAGAGGTTCGATATGTTGAGAACCTTTCTGCCAAGCCACATTCTGGGCTCGGATGAGGATCTGCTTGAAATGACCAGTAAATTTCTCCAAAAGATTATCATTCATATATGCTACTTTGACATGACTTATTTGATTAGTCAAGAGAAAACAAAAAGCTATAGTGTCCGACACTATAGCTTAAGTAGGGAACTTATTGAATAGCTGGTGTGGTGTCGGTGACTGCTTTGATTACTTTGATGCTAACGGCCAATAGAGAAGTTTTGCCTAGAACTTTGGCGCGAATTTTGACTGGAGTGCCT
>CAZPQR010000002.1:3274-40860 GCA_964588865.1 uncultured Gammaproteobacteria bacterium | reverse complement strand
AAGAGAAGATTCATTTCTGGCAGAAAATTTCTTGGATCCGCACGATCGAAGAGCTAGACGACGAACGTCAGGCTATCAAACATCCTTCCCCTGCCGTCAGCAATGCCCTCTATATCCAAGAGTTGAAAATCTATGCTCAAGACACAGCTATCGCTCGCATAACTTCCCGTCGCTTACCAGGAGCCGATGATGCCATTATCGAATTTCAAATCAGCACTCCCCTGACACCAGCACAGGTTCAGCAACTTACTGCCCGGCAGCCGCAGTGGATAATCGCTCAAGAGCAGCTCAAAATCCGCACCGGCCAACTCAAGCGCTGGCAAGACGATATCTTACGCGCCGTACAATTATTATCCCAAAGGAAAAGCTCCCGTTAACGAGTATATCTCGTCACGAGAGCTTTATTGAAGAAGAGACCTTCCGCCCATAGCCTACCCCGTGGTTGGTGTCCGTTTACGATTTTTGCCCAGGTCAAAAGCCACTTGCGATACTGCGCCCAGCTCCAGCTGACGAACCTCCTGTGCCAATTCATCGTCTGTCATTCGTCGGGGGATGCAGCTGGCATCAATCTCCCAATTGCTGACAAAACCGTACCGAGCTCGAGCCAACCGAACGAATTCGGTAATCAAGACTTCTCTGCTCTGTTTCGCCATAGTCTTCACCTCCTTTCGTCTGTTGGGGTCTCTTCTTCAAGGTACCAGCACCAAAGTGCTTACATATATTTAACGTAGCAGATGACAACTAATTGTCAATTTCAGAAGCGACGGCTCTTACTTGCTAATTTTATTTAATGTTTTATACTGTCTGTCACTATGAACAAAGACAGTTGGGCGCCACCCGGTAACGGCGAGCTCGAAGCCTATCTCGCTTGGCAGAGCCTCCCCGGTATCGGACGGACATTACTACTAAAAATCAGGGACCACTTTGGTTCTTTTTTATTTGCTTGGAATGCTACCAGCGACCCCGATGAAACCTGGCAACAACTCCTCACCAAAACCCAAGCTCAACGTCGGACAACTGACCCCCGACAAATTCGCGATGAGTTACTCTTCGATAATCCCGATATTATCACGCTGTTGGATTCTGATTACCCGACCACGCTCCGCAGCGGCAACCCAGAGCCGCTACTCTACTACCGTGGGAATAGGAAACTATTGCAAGCTAAGATTATGCTCGGCATTGTCGGCAGCAGACGATTTGATCGTTACAACGCGGAAGCGCTCAAATCTATCTTCGCCGATTTGACTGGAGCGCCCATCGTTATTGTCAGCGGCTTGGCACTCGGTATCGACGGTCTAGCCCATCAGCTGGCAATTGATTATCAGCTACCGACTATTGCCATTCCTGGCTCGTCTGTTCTGGATCAAGAAATCTATCCTCGCAGTCATGTCAAATTATCACGACAGATTATTGCAGCTGACGGATTGCTACTCTCTCCCTTTGCCCAAGGCACTCCTATGGCCAATCATCTTTTCCCCTATCGCAACGCTGTCATCGCTGGACTCTGTCACTCACTCCTAGTCGTCTCAGCAGCTAGCAAATCTGGCGCATTGATCACAGCACAACAAGCGATGGATTTCGGTCGCGATGTCTTGGCAGTGCCAGGAAATATTGATCAAGAATTATCACGCGGCACCAATCAGCTTATCAGACAGGGCGCTCTACCTGTTACGAGCGGCGAAGATATCATGAGACATTTTAATTTTGAACCACGATCCACCGACAAACAACAGCACTATCCTTCCGCCAATGAATTGGAGAGCGCTATTATTCGCTCCTTAACACTAAGGCCGGCCACCATCGAAAATTTATTGCAACAGCTGCCCAGCTACCCCACCAATCAGATTCTGATCTGCCTAGCCTCGATGGAACTCAAACGCTGGATAGAACGAGGCTACAAAATTAGATTGCTATGAGATCTTCAGAGAGAAGAAGGAAAAACTCACTACGACTGACTTCTTGGGATTATTCCCGCAGTGGCTACTACTTTATCACCATCTGCACACATGACAAAGCCAAACTATTCGGCACTATCTCACAAGGCAGAATGCGGCTTTCGGCAGAGGGCTATATCGTGCGCCGCTGCTGGAGAGATCTAGCCCGACATTACCGCTGCCAACTAGACGCTTTCATCATCATGCCGGATCATATTCATGGGATAATAATCCTAAAAGATAATCCCCATCTGCGGGCGGATCGCCTCCACAAGCAAGGGCGGGCGGATTCCGTACGGGCGGGTTTGAAACCCGCCCCAACGCTGGGAGCCGCCCCAGCGCTTCCGCCCGCCCCGAGAAGATCAGCTCATCCCCTCTCCGAAATAATTCGAGGCTTCAAAACCTTCTCCGCTCGCAGGATTAATAGCCTCCAGCATTCTGCTGGATCTCCTCTCTGGCAACGCGGCTACTACGACCACATTATCAGGACCGAACAAGCCCTGGGAAACATTCGAAATTATATCCGCCGCAACCCACAAGCGGCTGCCACACGAAAATAAAAACTTGCCAAATTATCATATTTCTATTATAGTCAGCCTCATGAAAAATTTAGTCATCGTAGAATCGCCTACCAAAGCCAAGACCATCAGCAAATTTCTGGGCAAGGATTACAAGATTGAATCCTCTTTTGGGCATATCCGTGACTTGCCGACCAGCAAGATGGGTATTGATATCGAACACAATTTCGAGCCTACTTATATTATTCCCACCAAAGCCAAGAAGCACGCTGACGAACTGAAGAAACTAGCCGCCAAGGTTGATCAGATCTATTTCGCGACTGACGAAGACCGCGAAGGAGAAGCTATTGCTTGGCATTTACAACAGCTGCTCAAAGTTCCTGATAAGAACATTAAACGTATCACCTTCCACGAAATCACTAAGAATGCCATTCTTAAGGCTTTGGACAATCCGCGTGCTATCGATAATCACCTCGTAGATGCTCAGCAGGCACGTCGCGTCTTGGATCGTCTGGTTGGTTATGAACTATCTCCTTTCCTCTGGAAGAAAATCGCTCGCGGTCTGTCCGCCGGCCGTGTCCAATCAGTAGCAGTACGATTGATCGTCGAACGCGAAGACGAGATCAAAGCTTTCAAATCAGAAGAATACTGGACCGTCGATGGCGTGGCCAAGAAAGATGCCATTGAATTTGAAATTGCGTTGGTCAGTCATAAAGATGTCACCTTGAAAAAATTTGACCTTAACGCTGAAACTGGTGCTCAGGCCGTTGCTGCCATCAAGAAATCTTCGCTGATCGTCACTGATGTCACTAGTAGCGAGGTGACTAAGAAAGTACCGACACCGCTCACAACCTCCACCCTCCAACAAGAAGCAAACCGTAAATTTGGCTTCTCCGCCAAACAAACTATGATGTTGGCTCAAGAGCTGTACGAAGGTATCCATCTCGGCGATGAAGGCGCGCTCGGTCTAATCACCTACATGCGTACTGACTCCGTCAACTTGTCCAAGGAGTTTACTGCAGAGGCAGCCGACTATCTTCGTTCAACCTTGGGACCGGAATACGCTTTGGCCGAAGCTCGAACTTTCACTAAACGATCCAAATTGGCCCAAGAAGCACACGAAGCTATCCGTCCGACATCAGCCACTCGTAATCCCGAAAGTCTAAAGACTGTCCTCAATAGCCGTCAGCTCAAACTCTATACCCTGATCTGGTCACGAACTTTGGCTAGTCAAATGCCAGAAGCCATTATCAACGCCACCTCAGTTGATATTGAGGCCCAAGGAACCGGTTATGGTTTACGAGCAACTGGCTCTATCGTCAAATTCCCCGGCTGGCAGAAAATTTATTCCAGCGGTACAGAAGAAAAGATCTTACCCGAACTCAAAGAAGGTGACGAGGTGACTTTGGTTTCACTAGAAGGTGTTCAACATTTCACCCAACCTCCTGCCCGCTACTCCGAAGCTGGCTTAGTCAAAGCCATGGAAGCCAAGGGTATTGGTCGTCCTTCTACCTACGCACCAACTATCTCCACCATCATTGCCCGTAAGTACGTAGAGAAAGAAGAGAGTCGTCTCAAACCAACTGATATGGGTATTCTCGTCACCAACATGTTGAAAGAGCATTTCAGTGATATTGTTGATTATGATTTCACTGCCGAAATGGAAAACGACCTCGATAAAATTGCTCTCGGCAAGAAAGAATGGCAACCAATTATTGCTGCTTTCTATCAACCGTTCAAAGCCAATCTCTTGAAGAAAGACAAAGAATTGGACAAGAAAGAATTAACCGAAGAAACAACCGACAAAATCTGTGACAAGTGTGGTAAGCCGATGGTTATCAAGATGGGACGCTTCGGCAAATTCTTAGCCTGCTCTGGTTATCCCGAATGCAAGAACACCAAACAACTCGACAGCCAAGGTGAGATTGAGCCAGAAGAGAAAACCACCGAAGTCTGTGAGAAATGTGGTAAGCCAATGGTACTCAAACATGGCCGCTTCGGTAAATTCCTCGGCTGTTCTGGTTATCCCGAGTGCAAAAATATCAAAGCCATTAGCAAGAGTACAGGCGTCAAATGTCCTAAATGTAATGAGGGTGACATTGTCGAGAAGAAAAGTAAGCGAGGAAAATTATTCTACAGTTGCAATCGTTATCCGGATTGCGAATTCGCTCTCTGGCAGAAACCAACTGGTGAACATTGTCCCGACTGCAAATCGTTATTAACCTTCGCCGCCAAAAATATTATCAAGTGCTCCAACCCTGAATGTAAGTTCAAGAAAGAAAACGAAGCAGCAGAATAACTCTCCCAACACCCACTGTATCAGTGGGTGTTTGCTTACTAGTAGCCATCAATAGAGAGTAAATTGCATTTTATTGTCAGCTTCTATATGATGGAATTATGACAGTTATCACCTGGGAAGATTTACGAGCTTTATTGCTGAAGAACTATCCTGACAACGATCTCCATGACGTTGCCAGGGCTTATGAATTTGCCAAGCAGGCCCATAGTGGACAGAAGCGCAAAACTGGCGAAGACTACATTCATCATAGTCTAGCTACTGCCTACAACTTAGCACTGTTGCACATGGACCTGCCGACTATCATTGCTGGCATCTTACATGATGTTCCAGAAGATACTACCTTCTCACTCACCGAAGTGCGTCATGAATTTGGTAATGAAGTAGCTACGCTTGTCGGCGGCATTACCAAATTAGGCACCCTGAAATATCGTGGTATCGAGCGTTACGCCGAAAACCTACGCAAGATGTTCGTAGCTATGGCGCAAGATCTGCGTATCATTATTATCAAGTTGGCCGATAGACTACACAACGTTCAATCATTAGACACTCACCGCCCCGACAAAGCTCTGCGCATCGCCAAAGAGACGATGGAAATCTATGCCCCCATTGCCAATCGTCTCGGTATGTTTGAATTGAAGAGCCAACTTGAAGATTACAGTTTCCCTTATGTCTATCCGCAAGAATACGCTTGGGTTCAATCCCTCGTTCAAGATCGTCTGAAATCGGACCGCAAATATATCGATCGGGTGCAGAAGATTCTCTACCGTGAATTGGTCAAGCAGCACATCCCCATCATCGAGATTCACGGCCGCGTCAAACATCTCTTCAGTCTGTATAAGAAGCTATTGGCACACGGACGGGATATCAATAAGGTCTATGACCTCGTCGCTATTAGAATCATCGTTCCGACTGTAGCCGACTGCTACTCTGTACTCGGCGTTATCCACGGACGCTGGACACCGCTCAAAGGCCGAGTCAAAGATTATATTGCTCAGCCCAAACCCAATGGCTACCAATCACTACATACGTCCGTCTTCACTGACAGTGGCAAGGTCGTTGAATTTCAGATTCGTGACCAAGTGATGCACGAAATCGCTGAATACGGTATCGCCGCTCATAGTAAATACAAAGAAGCTAAACATCAATTCTATTCCAAGAAAAGTTTGCAGTGGATCACCGAGTTGATCAATTGGCAACGAACGATCAAAGATAATTTGCAGTATGTCAAAGAAATAAAGAACGACATCTTCCAGGATCGTATCTTCGTCTTCACGCCTGATGGGGATGTCATTGATTTACCTGAAGATGCCACACCGATTGATTTCGCTTACCATATCCATTCCGAACTTGGAGCCCATACGACCGGAGTCCTCATTAACCAGCAAATTTCCTCACTTGATCATGCACTCAAGAGCGGTGATGTCATTGAAATTATCAAGGACAAAAATCGCAAACGACCCAGCGAAGACTGGCTCAAGATCGCCCGTACTGCCACCGCCCGAGAGAAAATTCGCAATCAACTACGACGCAATCACCCGAGCAAAATTTGGAATTAAGCCAGAAGGTGATCACTGATACGTTTCAGATCTTCATCTGACGACCAAGAAATCTCTACCACACCTCCCTGAGGCTGTATTTTGATCGTGGTCTTGGCTCCCAACTGTTTGGTCAGCTGATCTTCCAAAGATTTCAACACTGGATCCTTCTGTAATCGATCATGAGCAGCTACTTTGGTCGTTTTCTTGCTTACTTGTGATACTGGTAAACCTTGGGAAAGTATACGATCCAACAATTTCAATTGCGCCTCTTGTGATTCTTCGCTTAATATAACTTTGGCGTGGGAAAAACTAATTTTCTCATCGCGTAAGGCTTGCTTTACTGCTTCTGGCAAATTGAGTAAGCGCAAAAAATTGGCCACACTCGAACGACTCTTGCCCACGCGTCCAGCTACTTCTTCTTGCGTTAAGTTGAATTCTTGCATCAAGCGCTGATAACTCGCTGCTTCATCTAAGGGATTGAGATTCTGACGTTGAATGTTCTCAACCAAAGCTAATTCTAGCTTCTCCTGCTCCTCTGCCTGACGGATTATCACTGGTACTTCGGTCAAACCGGCTAATTTGGAAGCCTGTAATCGTCGCTCTCCCGCGATCAACTGATACCGATCTGGGCCAGCAGGAGCAATAACTAAAGGTTGAATTATACCGTACTGTTTGATCGAGTCAGCTAACTCTTGAAGCGCGACCTTATCGAATTGGGTACGAGGTTGCCAGGGGTTAGTACTGATGGCTGTGATCGATACTTTGCGAACCGCTTGCTGCTGTGATACCGGAGCGATCGGGGCAACTACGTGCGCAGGACTATCGTGTGAACTTTTGGGTATCAGGGCACTTAGTCCCCGACCGAGACTTGAACTAGGCATAGGCTTGTATAATTTCAGTAGCTAATTGTTGATAAGCTTGTCCTCCACGCGAATGCGTGTCGTATTCTCTGATCGATATTCCATGAGAAGGCGCTTCCGCCAAGCGCACATTTCGCGGTATGACCGAACGGAAAATTTTGTTAGGGAAGTATTGATACAATTCTTGAAACACCGCTTCTGATAGTTTATTACGTCCGTCAAACATAGTTAGCACCGCTCCCAATACTTGAATATCAGGATTAAGGCTGTCTTTGATTAGGCGAATTGTATTGAGTAGCTGACCCAATCCTTCGAGGGCGTAATATTCACATTGCACCGGAATTAAGACGTGTTTACAGGCTACTAAGCCATTGATAGTAAGTAAACCTAGCGACGGTGGATTATCGATTAGGACGAAATCATAGTAGGGAGCGATCTCTTGAAGATTTTGTTGTAGCACGTACTCACGAGTCGGATGATTGACCAAATCAATAGTTGCACCGGCTAGGTTGGGCGTCGAGGGAGCGATGTGCAAATTATCACCCACCATCTTGATAACTTCAGTTATTTTCTTAGGTTCAAAAACTAAGACTTCATAAATACCTTCGGGCAACGTCTTGTGATCGACACCCAATCCAGAAGTGGCGTTACCTTGAGGATCCATATCCACTACCAAAACCCGCTTACCTTGCTCAGCAAGGTAGGCAGCCAAATTGATAGCGGTCGTAGTCTTACCTACGCCTCCCTTCTGATTGACGATAGAAATAATGTGAGCCATGGTTTAGGGAATTTGCGGTGGTTGAATAGGAGCTTCGGCCTCTTGGATAGTACCGTCTGGCATGCCCTGAACGGCGTAGTAGCAGCCAGCTGAACCGCAGCCCCAGGTGCGTCCAAAGGCCTGACGATTGGGACGCTCCAATAAATATTGATAGTAGAATCTCGAACCATCTGAACTGCCACCATATCCTTGATAGTCATACAGTTGTGGCAAAGCACGATTATATTGACAGGTTGTTTCTTGCGGGTCAATAGGAAAATTCTGACGGGAGAAATATTGATCTCGTGAACCGAAAGAACCATCGATCAAGGGGAACCAATTGGTGGGCCAGTCAGGGCCGGTGCCACAGCTACATCTTCGGACCGAACTGCAACGCGTATAATACTCTGTTTCTCCCGAAGCAGAACTTAACTGATTGGCCTGACAAATCGAAACATTGCAACTGCTATATCTGTTGGCTGAACTGGCAGCCATGGCGTTGGTCATATACGGCCACTCTCCATAATCTAGGTAGTAGCTTTGTAAAGCGGTCAAAATATTCCTAGTATCCTGCATACGCTTAGCGTCACGGGCAGCGCGACGAGCGTCATTGACATTAGCAATAGTGATGCTTGAGAGAAGCATCATGATAGAAATTACTGCTAATAATTCAATTAGCGTGAAACCGCGTTGTTTCATAAAGCGCAATCATTGCACCCCTTCATTATACCATAGCTCGCAACGATCAGCTTACTTTTCTCGGTGAGATTTCATCAATTCGATGATCGGTGGAACGATAGAAATCAACACAATACTGACCACGATCAAAAGTAAATATTTTTCGACATCTGGAAACCAGTGTCCCAGATAATAACCCAGTAGTGTCACCAATACCGACCACAACAAACCACCGATAATATTATAGATAAAGAATACCTTATAGCGCATCGAGCCTACGCCAGCCAATATTGGCGCTAGGCTACGAACTACTGGTATGAAACGAGCCAAGACCAAAACTTTGGATCCGTAGTGCTCATAAAATCTCTGAGTCCTGACAACGTAACTTTTGCGAAAAAAAAGAGAATCTTCCCGTGTGAAGATCTTGGGGCCAACTTTGTGTCCAAAAGAGTAACCAACATTATCACCGATAACTGCTGCCAAGAAACAACCTAACAGGAGCCAGGTGATAGAGAAGATGCCCTGCGAAGCCAATAAACCAGCCGTAAATAGTAATGAATCTCCAGGCAAGAAAACTCCTATCAGTAATCCTGATTCAGCGAAGACTGTCAGGAATATACCGATGTAACCAACGCTAGTGATAAGCGCGATAAGATCAAACTGAGCCAAACTCATGATTATAATTCGATTACAGTTGTATCTGGAAGTGACTTTTTGATAACCGTCAAATCCTGATCAGAATAGGCATTACCAGTTAAACGCAAAAGCCTCAAACGCTTTAGATTGCCCAGCTCATAAGGTAAACCGGTGAGTTGATTGTAGGACAGATCTAGTTCTTCCAGATTCGACAACTGACCGATCTCAGCTGGGACGCCGGTCATTTGATTATGATCAGCTTTGAGAACTTTGAGCTTAGATAAAAATCTAATCTCACCTGGCAAAGCACCTGTAAGCTGGTTATGCGAGATATCCAAATTAACTATCGAGGTGTTTTTCAATACAGAGCTCGGTAATTGGGTTAACCCTTGATTGCTAAGATTAACCACCGCACCTTGCTCCACAGGATTGGATACTGAAATACTGTTATTGGAAGCACGATAAATCGTGCAGCCTGTCAAGACGATAGTCAAAAAACCGATTAATAACAATTTATTCATTAGGTTATCATAACCTAATATTGGAAAAACCGCCACTAGTTACTATCGCCAAAGTAATTGTAGACCAGCCCCGATATTTCAGCGATAGTCTGAGCTAATTTAAGCTCGTCAGTACCCTTAGTCATCACGCACAAGAGATAGGGCTTATTGGGTTTATAGATTATGCCACAATCATGCAACTGCTGCTCGTTCTGACCCTTGATTGATAATACTCTATGACCGTATTTATGAGCTACAGCAGTACCTTTGGGCACACCGGCTACCAATCCCATGTCATAATCTGCTTGCGTTAAGAGTGACAATGCTACGTTGGAAGATGCCCTCGAAAGATAGGTCGAGTTATACAGCAATCTTAAAAACAAGGAATATTTTCCGACCGTAAATGTATCACCATTATTCGTAAAATCCAGGGCCGAAAAACCCAAGTCAGCAAATAATTGCTGCTTCTGCTCTTCAGTTAATATCTTAGCGAAAAGATCGGCTGAAGTATTATCAGAATAAACTATCATGCGACGCGCCAATTCACCAATTGCATAGGCCTTGCCCTCTTCTAACTGCGGCTTACCAGGCTCAGCTTGATCTTGACTATAGGTAGGTTCGCCTTTGTAGGTGATACCAGTTGTCAAAATACTGGGGTTTGAATCAGATAATTTCAAGATAGCGATCAGATATACCAATTTGAACATGCTAGCAGGCGCGTACATCTCTTCGCCATTAATTATCATCCAGCGGCCTGTTTGTAAATCTCGAACGTACACTGACGCAGTTTTCAAATCACCCTTATCTCGTCTCGTACCAATTCTTTGGCTAATTTTTTCTTTCAGATCTGAGAACCCCTGTAAACTATCAAGGTCTCCCACCGCCAATAATGGACTGATGAAGGTATAACCAGAAGATGTATCTCTGATAAAACTAGATGGATCATGACTTACTTTATCATTACTGTATTTACCGAAAAACCAGCCTGCCAAACCAGCCAATGCTATCAATACAATTATCCACCAATACTTATCAAAAAGTTTCATAGATCTCTAAAGTAGACTAAGGAACTAAGGCTTCTTAGTTGGCCTAGTATCTACCGCTGCTATCGAAGAGCTCTCCTCGTCTTTGAACGCACCTCGTAGCTGGCGTATAGCTTCTACGATACTTTTGGCCAATTCTGGAATTTTGCGTGAACCAAATAACAACACCAAGACAATAGCAATAACTATTAATTCCTTGGAACCAATATCAAACATAGATAGACTACTTAATATTAAATCTAGCGGAAGCCTACGGGGCGTTTCTTGCGATGTCGCCAAAATATCGCCGCCATATAGATACCATACAGCACTATCAATCCGATAACAACCACCATAAACCAAGTAGTCGAGGTCATGGGCTTCTGGTCAGTAGGTTTCATCTGAATCTTACTAACGTTGCCTGCCTTATCATAAGCGGCAATGGTGATGATAGACTTTTCCGTTTGATCAAGGAGAACGTACGTACTACCAGAACGAACAGCCGGCCGGTCACCTTCCGACACTTCGTAGTGATCGATACCTGACTGGTCATCAACAGCAGAAATTGTAATGAACTTCTGGCCATTAAATACCGCTTCGTTCTGACCAACAGCCACCGTAATATCATGAGGGCCTTCTTTGTCACCGGCTATAATATCCAACCAATGATTAGTACCTTGTTCCGTCTTGGGTTGGATAGTGAGCGTCAAAGGCTGCACAGTAGTAGTGATCGCGGTTGCTTTGCCATCATTATCGTAAGCTTTAATATTCTCTGGCGTAATCGTCACATCACCGACAGAGTCGGCGGTGAAGACAATTTTGAATAATAAACCATCTTTGGTATTGAAACCACCTGGAGTACCTCCAACGAAGGAAATCTTGGACTTGGAATCCAACGATGGAGTCTTGAGCCAATAGCGTAGACTTGATGCAGCCAGAGTGAACTCTGTGATACTAATATGATCGGCTCCAACGGAAATATTGATATCACCTTCGATGGTATTGGGGCGCTTGCCTTGTGTATCAAAATGTACACTCACCAAGGCCGTATCGCCCACGGCTAGAGTTGGATTTTCGGCTCGTATAGAAGCAGTGGCAGCTAACACGATCTGCGGTCCTAGACAGATGCCGAAAAGTGTTAGGAAAACTAATGATCGTAATGACAAGAAAGATTTCATATTATTTCTTACTTCCCCATTGATACATCAAAATTGAGAAATCAATAGTATTTACTTGTTTATCACTGTTGACATCGACGCAGGTATTCCTGAACGGCCAGACGGTCTTCCAGAAGGTCAAGAGAATAGAGAAATCGATAGAATTTACTTTCTTGTCATGATTGAAGTCAGCGCCGTCACAGACCGGAGGTGTTACTACTGGAGGTGGCGTACCACCTCCACCACCCCCGCCACCTCCACCTCCGGGTGAACAAGAGCCACAATCAGCAGAACAACTAGAGCAAGACTCCCCCGCCCCGCAGATTCCATTACCGCAGGTCGGGCCAACACTACTTACCGCAGTAAATGATCGAGAGGCACCAGAACTGTCAGTTCCAAAATAAACCACTAATTTAAAATAATAATCGCCAGCTACCGAGACAGTAGATGATAAGGTTGTATTCCAATCTTCACCGGCATTTATATACTTGGCAGCTGAAGCGTAAAAGGTATCATCGCCACCGCCACAAGCATTATTACTATTTGAGACCACACACCACTCATATTGATACTCGTAGCCAGTCAAACCCTCATTAGTAATAGTCACATTCGCATCGATCGTGGGGATGCTGTCATCAGTAATACCATTGATGATTACCTGTGCCGGCGATCCAGCCACCGACCAATAGTCGTTAGCTTGGATAGTCTTGCCGCTTTCGACTTGAATCGATACCGATGACTCCCATAATCCTTGGGTCGCTCCCGAAGATACCACATAGGTATACTCATAGACTCCGTTTGATAGGTTGGTCATCGCTACAGCTGAAACAATAGTGTTTCGATCAGGGTCATAGAGCGTAATGGCTGGGGCAGTGAATGAATTTGTCGGTACTGATTGGTAATTATTGGTATAAACCTTAGCACGATAGGTATCGCCGGCGAGAACTTCAGTAATGTTTGACATACTCACTGTCCAGCCTGCTTCCTGAGCAGCTTTCACCGAAGTAATATCAGTCCAGAGGATAGTATCGGTCTTGGTTTTGATGCCGGTAACATCAGTCCAAAGAATCGTATCAGTTTTAGTTTTGATGCCGGTAACATTCGTCCAATCAATGGTGTCCGTTTTAGCTTGAATAGCACCAGTGGCTGTCACAATACCCGTGACGTCACCCCAGGCGATCGTGTCAGTTTTGGTTTTGATGCCAGAGATTTGTCCTGTACCCACTTCAGTGATCAAGGTAGCGACGTTATTTTTGGCAGTGGTTACATCAGTCCAAAGTATAGTGTCGGTCTTCAATTTAATACCCGTGACATCACCCCAGGCGATCGTGTCAGTTTTGGTTTTGATATCGGTAACGTCGGTCCAGTCGATGGTGTCGGTCTTGGCTTTTATCTCACCATTGGAGGTGACGAGTCCCGTAACGTCGGACCAAACAATAGAGTCAGTCTTAGTTTTGATAGCCGAGATCTGACTGGTGCCGATTTCGGTAATCAACGTTGCGACATTATTTTTGACAGTTGTAAGATCCGTTTCCAAACTATCGACTTCCGCGCTGGAAGCTACCTGTGTGACCAGGAACCCGCTGGTAACACCAGCGATGTATTCCGCTCCTCCTCCAATCTGACGTGAAGTCAATGTGCGCGATAGACTTGACCAGACAGCAGTAGCAGTATCGGCCACGACACTTCCAAATGTGGTTAATGTTCTACTCGTATTACTCCAAACAGAGTTAGAAATAGCAGTGGTCGAAGCATTGACGTACCCAACAATGAAGGTTTTATCCAGCTTCGCCAGATCTACACCACCAGTACCGCACGACATAGTCGCCGGCCAAACTCCTTCCAAAGCGCTAAGAGTAAAATTTTTATAGTGTCTGCCGGTACTAACATCAACACTCATCGTACTGCCTCCCGGCAAGGCAAAGGCATCACCATTGGGATCTAGGACTGTCAGCGTGCAATCGCCTGTATTGACAGTATAATCATCATTATAGACAAACTCACTTATCGAGACCGCTGTGCTGGGTGAAAAACGTTCATAGGCAGCCCAAACTAATCCTGATGGTAGCAAAATAAACATCAGTCCGAGAACAAATGACAGAGCTATTTTTTGTTTAGTAATAGGCATAGAGAAAATTCTCTTAGAGAGCCTCAGAATTGATGACAACCAGATTGGGTCGACGGTAGACAGCGTTGACCAAGATCGTCACCTCATAAATAAGTACCAGTGGGACAGACATAACTATAAGCGAAACACCGTCTGTCGGTGGTAATAATGACACCAAGATAACGATAGCAGCATAAGCATGACGACGTTTGGTGACTAAAAATCCTAAATCAAGAATACCTATCCGAATCAAAAATGTCATAACGATCGGGAATTCAAAGAGCAAACCTAAGAAGGCAGATGTGACCACAATCTCTGAAATAAACTTACTAATATCCCACAGATTGACGACACCCAGACTAACATTAACTTGAGCGATGATCTTCAAGGCAAAATAGAGCGTAGCAAATCCATAACCGAACCCAATAAGAAACAAGAGGCAGCCGATAGGGATAAGTGACAAAAGAAATCTTCGTTCTTTTTTGAGCAGACCGTCTTTGATAAAATCATAAAGATAATAAATAGCGAGGGGTAAGCAGAAGAGTAATGCTACCGCAATACCGGTATCAACTGCTAATCCGATAAATTGAAAGGGTGACGTGGTAACGATGGTGATATCTTTCATTTTAAAGAAATCGATCACCAGACCCAGTATTCTATTGGTCAAGAAAAAGCCAGCAGTAAAAAAAAGACCAAAAGCCACCGCTAAAAAAAAGATTTTTTTCCTAATCTCCTCGATATACTGACCATACTCCATTAATTTCTGCTTAACCTCGTCATCCATGGGATCGCTGACAATCTTAAGTTGTTATTACTTCACGTCTTCACTGTGGACCGGGATGGTATCTGGACCAGGTGTTACTACATCTGGTGTGGTCGTAGGAAGATCGATGGGTGGTTCTATTGGCTCTACCGGCGGTGTATTTTCGGGAGGTGTAGAGGTAGGTAGGGTCTCTGGCTGTGTGATCGGAACCATCGCTTCTGGGGCTACCGTCTCAGTTACAGTCTGGGATAGTCTATGATTATTGAGCCAAGCAGCCACTGCATCGACCCCCTCTTCCCACGAAGCAAAAATCCTCGTCTCTGTACCAGTATTGCCCACATTGCCTGGGTTGAATGTGCTCGCCCCCACTCCAGCGGTACCCAGACTAGAATCCTGTTGCATCAGAGCGATCAATAAACGACTATCAATGGCATATTTCTTGGCACTCATCAGAATCATGGCACCTGTCACCGGGCTACCAGGAGCGACGCTCTGAATATAGGCATCCACTGACTCTGGACTGGTCATAACACTGATACCAGCTAGAATCGTTACCACCTTCTGCTCGTGGAGCGAATCAGTAGCATAGGAAGAAATGTCATATCCGCCCAGCGCCTTCGCGATTTCTGGGTTATTTATGATTCCATTGATCGTCTCAACCCCTGCCACCATCATCGTCTGAATACTCGTGTTAGCTAGAGCTGCGGCTTGCTCCGTAGTTTGTAACAGACGCAGTCGATACAAGGTATTTTGAGTTTCATTAATCTCCCGTTCTAAGGCAGTGATACGCTCCAAGTCGCCACTGGAAAAAGCAGAAACCTTAGCGTCGTTCAATACAATTGACTTATTCTCCAACAGTTTAATCAAATAATCAATAGTCATATTAGTAGAATAATAGTTGTTTGAAGCACTCTACTGAAGCGTGACGATTGACCCAGAGATATTTCAGTCTATCGGCCGTTTCAATGATTTCAAAACGATTACCCAAGATCGTAGTACCTGCTATGTACGGGAAGGTGCCAGCGCCATGAATCCAGTACGTCAGCAAATCAAGATAGTAGACACGATTAGTCAAATCTTTGGTAAAATAGTAGCGATCATAGCCGTCATAGACATACATAGAGCTTTGGGACAATGTTTCGCTGACTGGCGTCGTCTGGAGAATGATAAATTGATCAGTAGTCAGGTCCAGTCGATCGAAGCCAGCCACTGCACCACCACGCGGGATGATTAGATATTTACCGCGCTTGGTCAGATCGGATAAGCCGAAGGTCCAACCCATATCAATACCGGTACCACGAGCTAGAGCAGAAATGATCGAATACGAGCTAGCATTGGTGACCGAAGTTCCAGCTGCAGTGATCACACCTGTGGCACCAGCTACGGCAGTGATGGCTGACTCTGCGCCTGCGACACTGCTGAGATATTTGATTCTTCTGTTGACCAAAGCACTCGTATTCCAAGCACAGAAGGTTAGTGAGCCAGAGACAGTACCAGAATTTGCAACCGACATAGTTAGAGAGGTAGTCCCAGCTCCCGAGACCACGCGTGCACCGACATTGATACCGGTACCAGCCAACAGATACCAGCCGTTGATGTTGGTTGGACTAGCAACACTCAAAGTAATTGTAGTTGTCTGTGCGACGCCGCTACAGGTGGCATCAGTATAGAAGGCATTAACATCAGTACTGCTACCAGCCGCTCCCGTAGTCGTCAGGCCACTGGTATAGGCCAAGTCACTACCTTCATTAGTTGCACCAAGACAGTCACGTTTAGCAATAACATAGCGAGAAATACCTGGTGACAGCGCGTTAGCCATGGCCGCTACTACTTGGAAGTTGCTACCGTTGGAGTTCGTGACCTGCATGGCCTGACCAACAGTAGCAGCACCAGTGGTAACGGTAACCGTAGTGCTATTACCATAGACCATACTAATATCACCACCTCGAGGAGGTGAGAACGTAATAGTCGTACCATTGGAGACAGTACCTGTATGTTTCTTAGTCAAGACTAGGTTCACCGTCCCAGCTCCTGATCCTACGATCGCCCCAAGACCAATATTAGTTCCGGAAACATACCAACCAGCACAATACGCGGGTAGCGCTGACTGCAATACTAGATTAGCTGTCAAAGTAGTTCCCGAGGAAGCCAACGCAGTAACAGCCGTTGATGGCCCCCAAGCAGTAAAGATAATCACACCCGAGACAGCGCCAGCGTTAGCAACTGAGAGCGTCAGTGTCGTTGTACCTGATCCGGAAACAACACGAGCACCAGCACCGATATTGGTACCGTTGACATAGTAGCCCAAAATATTTGAAGGTGTATTGGCGGCAAAGGTAATAGTTGTTTCTCCGTTATTACCACCAGAAGCTACTTGTCTGTGATCTTTACTAGCATCAGTTATTAATGTCGTAGTGTTGGCAGTCAAACCCACAGCCGAACCAGAGGGCGTGCCGCTCATCGTATAGGTAAAGGTGGTAACAGACGGTACACCAGTAATAGTCTGTAATCCATTATAATATTGAACATCGCCAGTCGTAGTATTGCCGCGGATAGAAACATACTGACCCACTTTGAGATTATGTGGGTTAACCGTGGTTGCTGTAGCGGTAGTAGCTGAGCGGGTAATACCAGAGATAGCGATCGGCGGTTGCTCGGCGATGATATGATTAGCATCGCAGAGCATAGCACACATGATGCAGGCAACACCGGTATCTAATACTCGACCGTGAGAAATAGTATCAACATCATTGGAAGTACGATAAATAAACACCTCACTGTAACCACCGAGAACAAAGTAAAAATTATTAGAATCGCCCTGTATAGCATAAACCGAGGTGCTATCAGGGATAATATTCCAACTACCATAGAGCGTCAGAGTAGTGTCCGTATTAGACAAGATAGTTCGTAGCTGTCCTTCACCAGTACCTGCTAGGATACGGACAGCGTAGTTGGCCCAACGATTAGTCGTCCAAGCGGTCGTTCCAGTCTTGGCTGAGTCAACGAGAGTGTTATAGGTTGCGCTAGAAGCTGTACCAGCATCAAAACCCATGATCTGATAGCGACTAGTGTCGTCCGGTTGGAATGTCAGAGTCAAAGCATTGCCGTCCACTACTCCCGTATTAGCGGCGGAAACTACCAACGTAGTCGTACCTTGACCAGAGACAATATAAGCACCGGCTGCCACATTAGTTCCTGATATTTTCCAACCATTGACATTATTAGGCGCGGCCACAGTCAGAGTAATCGTAGTAGAAGCATTCGCTCCGGTATTACAGGTGCGAGCAATAGTCGATAGAGCCGAGAAGGTCAGCGTCGTTGCAGTATTCGAGATGATCGGCAATATCTGCTCACAACCAGTACCGGAATAGATATAAGCGTAATACCCCGCCCATTCATCGACCGTCCAATTCACTGCAGAGTCTTGCAATGTAGTAGTACTATGCGTACCGTCAGCAATACCGTGCCACCAGATAGAAGCATTTTCGGTGGTACGTTCCAATGATAAATCGGTCGGAGCGGCAGCCACCATATTCGTATTAAGCGGTTTGACATACCAAGTATCCGCCAAAACGTCATAATACTGCAGCGTGACAAAAGGTGTCGTAGCAGAGCCAGAAAGCATGTAGATACCCCCTGATTGAATAACATAGCGTGATGTATTATCTGGAGTTGTCGTCCAAGGGAAATCCACGGTAATCACAGAAGACTCAATCTGATAATTAGTGCCGGCAGCCGGAGCGACCCAAGTGACATGACACCATGGTTCTTCTGGATGCTTATTGATATCACCAACGAATAGCGTTGTAGCGTTGTTATAGAGAATTTTACGAATTTGGTTAACGCCGGTGCCGAGTACTGTACGGACCACATAGCCCACCCAATTATTGAAATTCAAGGCTGTACCGGTATATCCAGAGGTCCAGGTCTTGGTAGTATCGATCAATGTAGCGGTCGTTGTCAGCACTGCACCTCCTGTTGCGACTCCGAAATCCGCCACTACAGGATCAGCTACACCGGAAATATAACGCTCCTGACCAGCTCCGGTACCGCTAATAATACGAATTTTAAATCCTTTGGCGGCCGCACCGAAGGGTAACCCTGTCGTTAGAGTTGTCGAGGTAGCACTAATAACGCGTCCAAAGAATCCCGCGGCACCAGAATATTTCATGGAAGTCCTGGTCACCGGCGCATTCATAGGAGCGGATAACTGCTGATAGGTATCAGACCACGTATCATAACGCCAGAAACCTCCAGCCACGGTCAGGTAATAATAAATGTAGCGGCCACTAGTAGGATGAAAATTGGAGTTATCAGGTGTACAAGAAGAAGACAGGGAAGAGGTGACTACGGCATTCGGATTCGGTCGACACCACTCCCAGATAGGAGTATCGACTTGCACGCGTAAGGTATTGGATGACAGCGGCATATTATTGGGTAAAGGTTAATTGTGTGCGTAAGGCATCTTGATAGACTTCATGGGATACATCACCAAACCTTTGCGCCGACGCGTATGACCCGACCGTGCCAATATCCGTTATACTAGTAATTGTTCCAACGGTAGAGTCAGTAGCCGATACGAGACGAGCAGCTCCTACACTAGTACCCACGTCAGTCATGATAAATGGCGCGCTGTTGATAGAATACGATCGGGCCGGTAGAGCAAAGATAGAATAGGTTGAGGTCGTATCCAATTGAGTGGACCAAGCCTGCTCAAGAGTCAGAATAGTAGCTGTATTACTGAGCACACAGCGTACTTGACCCACGCCAGTACCGCCGGTGATTTGGACTACGTAGTTGGCATAGCCATTGACTGTCCACGATTTAGAATTATCTATCAAAGTGGTCAGGCTCACAGGATCAGCTGCCGTACCTGTGTCTATAGCAGCAGCTGGATCTAACTGTGGCGTCCATTGCGATGTCAGGGTCAGTACAGTGGCTGTGTTACTAGCGACGAGACGCACTTGCTCTGGTCCACCCGTACTATGGGTAATCTTCACTACTTTATTGGCCCAAGCGTTAGTAGTCCAAACTTTGGTCGTATCGGTTAATGTCAGTAACGTCTGTGAACCAGTCGCCAAGCCATACTGCTCCATCAAAGAAGCTACCGCATACAAGCCATAGGTCGATGTACCGTCAGGTGTAGTGGTCCAAGCATTAGCTACCGTCAGAACAGTCGTGGTGTTACCAGTAATAAAACGAATTTGATTGATACCAGTACCAGCAGTAATCTTGACCACATAGTAGGCCCATTGATTTTCTAGCCAAGTAGCTGACTTGGTAGTATCTCCTAATGTAGTACTACTCTGATCACCGGTAGCTGTGCCGGTATCGTAGAGACCGCCAAGATCGGTGTTCCAAGCGTCAATAGTTATGCGGTTACGATTCTGTGTATCAACTGTTGCTTGCGACTCCATCAGCTTGACCACACGTCGTAACATGATGACCGAGTCTTCATTAGCTGGATTGATCCGATGATCTAAGCTATCTTTCAATCCCTTCACATCCGACCCTCCTCCGGCACTGGTGGTCAATAAACTATCACCGGAAAAAGTAAACTTATTAGTATTTGTAACGAGCGTGTCAGTGTTGGTCTTGATACTGTCGGTTGCTATCTTGCTGGCTTCAGTGGCTGTTTTGATACTTAACCCAGTAGCTTCGGTGGCTGGATCAATGCGAGCGTCGCTGGAGTTTTTCACCCCGACGACATCGGTTGTCCTCGTAGCTCCGAGTACTTCAGCAGAAGCTTTGTTTGGAAACAAAGTAGAAGCTCCGACACCTGCTCCGATAATTCCGACTAATTTCAAAAAATTGCGTTTCTTTTGATCTGCTTCTTTGGTAGCGGTAACAACAGCTTCAGCTTGAGACGGATTACGACCTGGTAATTTCTTTTGCTTGGAGGATATTTTAGAAAATAGGTTCATGTCTCTGATCTAGGAGAAAACTAAATTGCGTCGGATAGAGTTGGCATAGACACCGTGAGCCACATCACCGAACATCTGCTGATGAGGATAAGAACCGATAGTCACCACGTTGGTGACAGAGGTCACAGTACCGACGGTTGAGTCAGTAGCAAGCACGACACGGGGCACACTGGTGCTCGTACCGACACCGGTCAGCACACTCGTTCCCCAAGCATCAACCGTCACTCTCTGACGGTTGGCTGTATCGACGGTAGCCTGTGACTCCATCAGCTTGACGAGTCGTCGTAGCAAAATAATCGCATCCTCACTGACGGGGTTAATCCGATGATCCAAGCTGTCTTTCAGTCCTACAACACTAGAGCCACCATCAGCACTGGTGGTCAATAAGCTGCTACCAGAAAAAGTAAATTTGTTGCTATTTGTGACCAAAGTATCAGTATTGGTCTTGATACTATCGGTAGCTATTTTACTAGCTTCGGTAGCAGTCTTGATACTATTGACTGTCGTTTCGGTGGCTGGATCAATGCGGGTATTAGCGCTGTTTTTGACACCAACAACATTATTAGCCGGTGCACTGCCAAAGACCAAGGCCGAAGCTTTCTTCGGTAGTAATAACGAGCCGGCAACGCCCAAGCTGACAATACTCGCTAACTTGAGGAATGTTCGCTTGCGAGTATCAATAGCAGCCTGACGTGACTGATCGGCTTCCAGTTTAACAGCCAAGGCATCCTGCTTGACTGATCGTCGTTCAAGCTTAATAACCTTAACTTGGTGAGCAGAAAGTAATTTGAATGAGTGTTTTTTCGGCAGCATGGAAACGAAGAAATCTTTCATTAGTATATACTATTTTACCAGCAACGACAACAAACCAGTCTACAAAAGTCCAAAGAAATCATTTTTTTCGCAATTAGATTTCCTCATTATTACAACATATTTTTTCTCCTCCTGCCAGTATAGAATTATATCTGTGACTGCTCCCACATAGGTATATCTTTACCTCATCAACTCAAAATGCTATGCTTAGTCAGTAATTAACAACCTAACTATACAAAGTATGTTCGGACTCGGCACCAAAGAACTCGTAATAATAGCTATCATCCTGGTACTATTATTTGGTTCACGTAAGATCCCCGAATTGGCCAAGAGTATCGTCGACGCCGTCAGACATCTCCGTGGCGCCTTCAAAGACGAAGCCACCACTTCTGATCTGACGAAGAAAAAATAGACCTTACCAAAACCACCTCTCCTATTGGGAGAGGTGGTTTTCTAGTATCAATTTGGCTTTAGGAGCTACGCTTGCGTTGAAGCGAGTTGAGGATTGTTTTGCGGAGACGGAGACTCTTGGGTGTCACTTCTAGTAATTCGTCTTCTCCGATATATTCGATAGCTTCTTCCAGACTCATGCTAACTGGCGTATCGAAGTGATCAGCTTTACCATCGCCTTTGGAACGCATATTGGATAATTGCTTGGTTTTGCAAATATTTACTTCCAAATCCTCGGCCCGAGAATTCTTACCCACAATCATACCTTCATATACTTTGACTCCCGGTCCGATGAAGAGCTGACCGCGTTCTTGAGCGTTTAGCAAACCATAGAGGTTACTAGTGCCCGTTTCAAAGGCAATCAGCGATCCACGATTGAATGAATCCAAATCACCACCATAGGCTTCATACCCATGGAATAAGGTATTAATAATGCCTTGGCCTTTGGTATCGGTCAGGAATTCCGAGCGGTAGCCGATCAGACCGCGAGTTGGCACGACAAAGTGCAAATGGGCCTGTCCTCGATCAACCTTCATATTCTTCATCAAACCTTTGCGCTTACTCATCTTCTCAATGACAGTACCGCTAGCGTTTTCTGGACATTCGATGAAGACCTCTTCAAATGGCTCTAGTTTCTTATCACCTTCTTGTTTGAAAATTACTTGGGGCTTAGAAACCTGAAATTCAAATCCTTCACGACGCATCTTCTCGATCAGAATAGAGAGGTGAAGCTCGCCTCGACCAGAGACGGTGAAGGCAGAGTCGGTTCCTTCCGAAGGCTCGACGCGGAGCGCTACATCATTAAGCAATTCTTTCATCAGGCGCTCTTTGAGATGACGAGCCGTCTGGAAAGTGCCTTCTTGACCATAGAAGGGAGAGTTATTGACCGCAAAATTCATCTTAACCGTAGGCTCTTCGATAGTGATCGGTGGCAACGGACGAGGCTCAAGAGCATCAGCGATAGTATCGCCAATACGAATATTCTCAATACCAGCGACAGCGATGACATCGCCTGCCTCTACTTCAGTAATTTCCTTACGTGCTAATCCGTCGAAGACCATGACAGCAGTAACTTTCTGATTCACCTTGGTTCCGTCTGGTTTCAACAGAGCTACGTTCTGTCCTTGTTTCAAAGTTCCACTCAGGAGACGACCAATAGCAATCTGGCCTTTGAAATTATCATAGGCAATATTAACGACCAACATTTGCATCGGATCGGTGCTAATCGTCGGTGCAGGAATATACTCAATAACCGTATCAAATACTGGCTGCACATCAGTCATGTCTTCCAAATTGGGCTCCTTGCCAGCCTTACCGGCAACAGCTGAAGCATAGATGACAGGGAATTCTACCTGTTGGTCATTGGCACCAAGCTCAACGAACAAATCAAAAGTTTGATTGAGCACCCATTGAGTACGTGACTCTGGTAAATCAATTTTATTAATAACGACGATAACTTTATGACCAGCCTGGAGGGCTTTGCTCAAGACAAACTTAGTCTGCGGCATAGGTCCATCCTTAGCATCGACTAATAACAAGACACCGTCTACCAAACTCATGATGCGCTCCACCTCTCCTCCGAAATCGGCGTGACCAGGAGTATCGACAATATTAATCTTGTAGCCTTTGTAGGCTACGGCTGCGTTTTTGGAAAAAATAGTAATACCGCGTTCGCGTTCCAATTCATTGGAATCCATGATCAAGTCGTCTTGTACTTTGGTGGTGAACTTTTCGGACTGACGCAAAAGCGCATCAACCAAGGTAGTTTTACCGTGATCAACGTGAGCGATAATAGCTATGTTACGAATTTTATCTGACATAGGTGAATAACAAACAATTTAAAATGAGCCCAACGGCCCATGTAATAGCTAAGGCACGAGAAAATAGCGTGAATTAATATACCTGAAAAAAACTTTTCTGTCTAGGGGGTGGATGTTAGGAACCTTTGTTTTTACAGTATACCGCCCATTTGTGATCAGTATTTCGAATAGACGCCAAATAATTGACGAAAATATCTAATTCTTGTACACTCCAACCCTGAAAGCTGGCGCATCGGATTTGGCGCAGTTTCTGCCAAATTATGAGCTAGTCTGCGGCTAGGCTAGACAAGGTGGCGCATAATTTCTGTACGGGGTGTGGCGCAGTTGGCTAGCGCGCACGCATGGGGTGCGTGAGGTCGCCCGTTCGAATCGGGTCACCCCGACCAAAAACTTTTGACAATTATTTATATATTCCGGGATAGCTCAGCGGTAGAGCAGCTGACTGTTAATCAGCGGGTCGTGGGTTCGAATCCCTCTCCCGGAGCCAAACAAAAAACATTAGCGGAAGCTAGTGTTTTTTGTTTCAGACAAAATTTTCTACACTCTTAGTTTTCGCTCTACATACAACAATGGAGAGCCGACCAAACCAATAATCGATTTAACTGCGAAGCCAGTCAGAGCTGACCAGAAGAGCGTTTCTAATGGCAAAACTTCATAGAAGGCCACAGAGAAGAACAGGATACTATCGATGAACTGGCCAGCTATGATAGCCACAGACGACCGGACCAACATCAGACGACCACGATGGCGACGCATCAAAGCATCGTAGATCCAGACGTTGGAGTATTGAGCTAGGATAAAAGCAAAAATACTAGCCAACGTTCCTCGAATTGTTGTAGAAAATACTACTCGCAAAGCATCATTAGTCATAGCGCCTCCCGCGATAGGACTAAGCTTAATGGCTAGATAGGTAACAAGACCGAAATAAGCAAACAGTCCAGCGCTGGCCCAAATAGCACGTATCGCTTCTTTCTTCTTACCTTGCTCGATCAAGATATGCAGTACGATAAAGGTGGTAGCGTAGAAAACATTACCCACATTAATATTGATTCCGGCAAAAAGTAACCATTTAGCCGAAAAAACTCCGCCCAAGATCAGGAGCAATGGCAAAAGAAATATACTCCATAATTTACCCATGCGTGACAAAGCTACAACAGCACAAAAATTGGCCAGAACCAACGCTAGCAAAATGACAATATTTATATCCATGGTAAATAGGTTAATGATGAATTAAGTATAGCATCACCTATATAAATGAGCTATACTATATAGAACCGACCGAACATCAAAACGATGAAACAGAAAGCAAAAAAAATAAAATTACCACAAGCAGATCTACTACTGATTTTTGGGTTGATTATTTTCTTCGCTTTATCATTTTGGTCCATTCCTAAACTTTATAATTTCGCCACTCCCCTCTATGAGCAGCAAGTTGCCAAATTACTATCACGTGCACAACTTGGCTTGAATCAAAGTATTGCCGACAATGAAGAGATTACTAAGGCCATAACTGAAGAAAATGATTTAGCCAAAATTATCACCTCTGAAGACCCTTATGGTTTGGTCGCCTTCATCAATTCCATCACGAAACAGAAAGATATCAATGTCCTTCAGATCGTCAATGCCGATGGTACCATCCTTGCTCGCGCAGCCAACCTAACGAGACGAGGGGACAATATTTTCTTATCCACTCCTTGGGGGCGTATCGTCAGTCAAGGCGATTCAATCAGCGCCTACACCACTAATGTCTATCACAATACTCGAATTCTGACTGGCATACCTATGTTCAGAGGCCAGACGGTCATTGGCGCTGTCTTCGCTGGTCATGAATTAGATGACGCTTTTGCCAAAAAATTTCGAGACACCTATCTTCCGCTAGATGCAGAAGTAGCATTTTATAATGATGAGGCCGGTATCATTGGAGATAGCTTCCAAGATAGCGAGATCAAGAAGATTGTCCGTCAAAATTTTGCCGATAAGTCACTAACGGCCGATGGGAATAACGTGATTAAAGAATTTCATATCAAAATCAATGACCACTATTATTTGACTCACATTATTGACTTACCTGATGCTCGTTTCAACGGCGCCAAGATTATCGTCTTCGCGCCTCATTATCACGGTACCGAGATAGCGCTCATATCGGCACTGTTAACGCTATTATTATTTGGCTCGCTGTTATTGATACATCGAAGGCAGAAGCTATTCGGTCACTATTTCCAATCTGCTATCGTCGTTATCTGTATTATCTTTTACGCCTCGACATTTGTAATTATTCTCCATCAAGTAAGTCATAGGCATCGCACTTTACAATTGGCTCCCTACCCACTCTATAACAGCCGCCTGAGCCTCAGCCCCACATCATCAGTTTTTGATAAAAAGTTCTCGCAGCAAATATCGGTCACTATTTCTTCTGGTGGCGAGGCCATCAACGCTATTGATGTCAATCTCACTTTCGACCCTACAGTGGTTCAGGTCCAAGACATAGACACTACGACATCTATTTGCCGCTCCGAAATGTTCTTGGAAAAATATTTTGATAACCATACAGGAGAAATACATCTGACGTGTCTCATACCAACACCAGGATTTGACAGAGACAACGGCACGATAGCTAATATACTTCTGAGTCCGATGCGTGCCGGAACTGCCAATATTAATTTTAGCGATAGTTCTCGTGTCCTGGCCAATGACGGACTAGCTACCAATGTACTTCGAACGGTTACTAATGGTTCCTATGAAGTATTAGAGACCGGCAATCAAGATGATTCCAATCTAATATTTTCTTTCACTCATCCCAATAGCGAACAGTGGTATCACGACAGGACGGTTTCGCTATCGTGGAATAACCCCCAAAGTGATAGCTATCTTCTATCATTTGATCAAAGCCCAACCTTCAATAGCGCCAATGCTTCATCCACCACCGCTACATCAACTACTGTTATCGCTCCGAAAAACGGGATCTACTATTCACATTTACGTCTGGCTGATAATACACATGTTCCTGCGGTCAGTAAGAAAATAATGATCGATGATACTGCCCCCACTAACCTTAGTATCAAAGTAAAATCAACCACTATTAAGCGAGGGGAGTCGGTTCCGCTCGAGGTGACAGCTCAAGACGATACCAGCGGTCTGGAGAAAAATTTCTATCTCAAATCTGAGGCAGGGCTCTTCTTACCAGCACGCAATCCGGTCTATCTCTCCTACCCCCGCAAAGGATCCTATCCTGTCACCGTCAGAGTCTACGATTTGGCAGGAAATTTCACCGAACGAACCATCACGCTGACTGTTAAATAATCTGAATTAAAAAAATCCTCATTCATGAGGATTTTTTGTATTGCTAATTGATTCTACCCCGCTAGAGGCAGGGTTTCATAATCATTTGGTGCCGCCGGCCCGCTTCGCTCTCGCTCAGCGAGGCGAGTCGGACTCCCGCCAGAGGCGGGCAGGCGAACCGACGATTCATGTATTGCTGGTGCCAGAGGAGGGACTCGAACCCTCACAGAATTACTTCTACACGATTTTGAGTCGTGCGTGTATACCAATTTCACCACTCTGGCATGTAAGGCAACTTATCATAGATTAACTTGCAGGCTATAGATAACCAAGGTGTTCCTAGAACTTAGGATTTTGCTTGTCCGCCTCTGGCGGAAGTCCTTCGTGTATACCAATTTCACCACGGCGGCCCACTAAAATTGCATTAGCAGAATACTAGAGATAACCTTCTCTGTCAACCAGCGCAGACTTCATTTTTGCTTTAATTCCTGCTAGAATAGGCTTATTCTCATATTATTATGATTATTGGAATTGATGCTACTAGAGCCAACAAACCTCACAAAACAGGAGTAGAATGGTACTCCTATTTTCTTATTCATGAATTAATCCAGCTTGACCCGGCGATTACCTGGCGACTCTATTTCAATAGCGATCCCGAACCAGGGTTGCAAGACCTCGGTCCCAACGTCGAATACCGTCAATTACGTTGGCCCTTCACCTATCTCTGGACCCAGATTCGACTCTCCTGGGAAATGCTGGTCAATCCGCCAGATATTCTCTTCATACCGGCGCAGATAATTCCCTTGATCCACGCTCGTAAGACCGTAACTACTATTCACGATGTGGCCTATGAAGTTTTTAGCCAAGACTTGTCTTTCAAGAGTCGCTCCTATCTCCGGTTCGCTGCTTACTTGGCCAAATGGTTCTGTCGTCTGATCCTGACTGTCTCCCAATTCTCCAAAGACGAAATAATCAAGTACTACGGCATCGCAGCCGATAAAATAATCGTCACACCGCTTGGTATCCATCCACCGCAGATGATCAGCGAACAAAAAAGGCAACGCCAAAATTATCTTCTCTATGTCGGGCGTTTAGAAAGTAAGAAAAATATTGCTCAACTCATCGAAGTCTATAATAAGGTGACCCAAACTGATTGGGGCCGTGATCTCGAACTCTATCTCGCTGGCTACCCCAGTCGTGGCTGGCAAGAAGCTCAAGAGAAAATTAATCATTACGGTCTAGCGAATAAAGTACGAATTTTGGGCTGGGTAACAGAGTCAGAAAAATGGCAATTATTATCCGAAGCTCGCTGCTATGTTCATTTGGCAAAATACGAAGGCTTCGGCTTCGGACCACTAGAAGCGATGGCTGTCGGTACTCCGGCAATAGTCAATAACGCCGCCTCCTTACCAGAAATTGTCGCTGATGCGGCTTGGCTGGTCGACGCCAACGATGTTACTATGGTAGTTGATACGATCGGTTCTATTATCACTGACCCTGCTAGCAGCCAAGCAACCATTGAACGCGGTCAACACCGTTGGCAACAATTTACCTGGCGAGTCACCGCTGAGAAAACACTCGCCGCCTTTCGGCAATTAATGTAACATGACGCATCTTATCCTCTCTACTATCTATTTCCTCCTGCCAGCCTACGCTGCCAATATGGCACCTGTCTTCGCCGCACGACTAAACTTCTTCCCGCGCTTAGCTCGACCTCTTGATGGCGGCAAACAATGGTTTGGTGATTATCTCATCGGTAGCGGCAAAACTTGGCGTGGCCTAGTCGTTGGTGTCTTGATAGGAACTATTGTCGGCGGTCTACAAGGTGTTGTTTATGACCTTGGTTGGATCAGGAGCCTTAGTCCTGTCGAACTAACGAGCCTCTCCGGTCTGCTCATAGGATTCCTAGCGGGACTAGGAAGCCTGCTAGGCGACAGCTTAGAAAGCTTCATCAAAAGACGCGTAGGGATCCGTTCTGGAAGCTCTTGGCCCGTCTTCGATCAAGTTGATTTCATTATTGGCGCCTTCGTACTGATGATGTTGGTCACACCTTGGGACTGGTCTCGCTTCACAACTGGTATCATTATTACTCTCATACTAACGCCCCTTAGCAATTGGGCGGGCTATCATCTGAAAATCAAGAAAGTCTGGTGGTAACTATGAAGAAAACTCTCGTCATCTACAATCAAATCTCCGGCCGCAATCGCCGCTTCAAAGTCAATCACTATGTGAAGAAATATTTGACGCGCAAACGATTCGTCCTGACGTTCAAAAATTATGAAAACTTCTTAGCCGAAGCCAATCTAGCCAAAGATTGGAACTATGATCTCGTTATCGTCATTGGTGGTGACGGCACGATTCGCCAAGTCGCCAGTTTCCTCTTGTCCAATGATATCAAAACACCTCTGGCAATTGTACCAACGGGTAGCGCCAACGTCTTGGCACATGGTCTCGGTATTCCACTGAATCTCAAACAAGCGATCAGGCTGATCCCGCGCTCTCGACCTTTTGCCATCGATGTCGGACGGATCAATGGCAGTTACTATTTCATCAGCGCTTTCACCATCGGTTATATTGCTGACCGCATCTTGGCAGCCGGCAGACGACTCAAGGATCATTTCGGTTTCATCGGCTACTTGTTATCTTTTTTCTTCAATCGTCATTTGCCTCATCATACCTTCCGATTCTCCGTTGATGATCAAGAATATTCCTACGAAGGCAATACACTCTTCATCGTCAACACAGCGAAACTCTATGGCTTCACGACCAAGCGTCGTGTTGTCTTGGATGATCGCAAAATGGAACTTACCATCGCCACCAACAGTAATTTCTGGAGCTTCTTCTTGGCCACCTACTACTACTATTTCCATAAGCAACCACCACGTCACCTAATCATCAGTGAAGGATCAAGATTTACCATCGCGGCTGACGGCTTACTACATCCGCAAATCGATGGCGACTATCTTGAATTACCGAGCGAAACCAGAGAGCTAATAATTGAAGTGCTCCACAAGAAACTATTGGTACTCAAACCATGAAACTGACTCGCTATTGGGCTAATTTTTTTAATCTTGGCTTACTACCTATGCGCGGCACCTTGGCGACCGCTTTGGTGTTCGTTCTGAGTTGGGTGTTGCTGCAGTGGAACGTTGGCTATGGTCAGGCGATCTTACTCCTACTGATACTAAGCTGGATCGCCACTACCTTCCCCGCCAGCCGACAGTTCAGTCAAGCTGATCCTTTGGAAATTGTAGCTGATGAGGCGGCAGCGGCTGCCTTGATAGCCCTGATCATTCCTCATCTCTGGTGGTGGTATCTGACTGCTTTCGTCCTTTTCCGTTTCTTCGACATCACCAAGACATTCGGCATCAAACAGCTTGAGCAATTACCTGGTGCCGTCGGGATTCTTGTTGACGACCTAGCAGCTGCACTGTTCACCGTAATCATAATTACCATCGCTCACTTCTGGCTATGACACTAATGTCGATCAAAGAATCTTGGGCACTGTCTATTGTCCGGAAAATGCCTCCGTGGCTGACCGCTATGCATCTGACTTGGCTACGCTTCTTCCTCGTCGCCCCTCTTATTTGGTTTCTGATCCATAATTGGAACGTCGCTAGTTTTGTTATTTTCCTTCTAGCTGCTGTACTCGATTATCTCGATGGCCCCTTGGCTCGTTATCGCCATCAAGTAAGTAACGCCGGTAAACTATTGGATCCGCTAGCAGATAAACTTATCGCTATGCCGGTAGTGATTATCATTGGTAGTCAGTTCATCCCGTGGTGGTTAATACTACTAATTGTCAGTTTAGAAATTCTACTGGTACTTATGAGCTCACTGTTGAAATTAATCTTTCATCGTCTCGGTCTCAGTCGACCACTGGGGGCCAATATTTTCGGCAAAATTAAATTTACTATCCAAGTGGTTGCCTGCCTACTCATGTTGGTACTGCCCGTCACTCCTACCGCTCGCTGGCTGCTGACAGCGCTCTGCTTGCTAGCTGCTACATTTGCTTTCATCAGTATTATCCGACACATCATACCGACCTATGATCAAAACCAAATCAATTCATGATCCAATAGAGATAGACGATGGTCTACGTCTCTTCATCAGTAGCTACTGGCCCAAGTCTACTCCATCGCACATCGACTTGTGGTTTCCTGAGCTTGGCAGCGACTTGGAATTGATCAAGAACTGGGGCAACGCCAAAATTGATTGGCAGCAATTCACTGCCGCTTACACAGAGCAACTCCGTGATCCTCGATTGCAGTCACTACTTCAGACTTTGGCCGAAGCTGCACAAACCAAAACCATCACCCTCCTTGGTCACGCCAAACAAGACGATCTCTGCCACCGCAGTATCCTGAAACAAATTTTGACTCTATAACAAAAGGGCTTCCCACAGGAAGCCCTTAAAACTAATATATCCGCCCTCCGTGTCGTTCGATCTCAGTCTCGAGATCAAATTGTACCTCCGGCATAATCAATTCAGTTTGGCAATCAGGACAGTGCTCAGGTGTGAGTATATTGGATCCACCCATACCCGTTGACATGACGAAACAGGGAACATTGGTCTGACACTTGGGACAGCGCGCGGACACTCTTTGCATAGAATGTGGCATAAGACCCTCCTAGTAGGAACGATAGACAAAACCATTTTACAACAAAATACCAACTAATTATACTTGACTTTTTCATATTCTTTAGTCATACTGATTTGGCAATTATTTATATGCCGCGGGGTAGAGCAGCCCGGCAGCTCGCCAGGCCCATAACCTGGAGGTCGTGGGTTCAAATCCCACCCCCGCTACCAGTTACCAGTCCGATGAAAAAGCAACCGTGGTTCGTCTACATCGTTCAATGCAGTGACAAAACTTTATACACCGGTTGTACGAATGACGTCACGAGACGAATCCGACAGCATAATGAAGGACACGGAGCTCGCTACACCAAAGCACGTTGTCCGGTGATACTGAAATATCAGGAAGCAACCGCTAGTCACTCCGAGGCGTTGAGGCGAGAAGCAGCAATAAAAAAATTGCCGAGACACGACAAATTACAATTGATCAAAACGTGGCGGCGTAGCTCAGTTAGTTAGAGCGTGGGACTCATAAGCCCGAGGTCAGTGGTGCAATTCCACTCGCCGCTACCATTAAACATTACAAAAAACTCCTCAGCCTTAGCCGAAGAGCTTTTTTTTATTTCCTTCACCTACCACCCACAACCTAATGCCTAAAGCCTAATTAATAATCCTTCAACTTCCTCATACTGCCATGTGTCTGAATCTTCTCCAGAGCTTTGGCCTCGATCTGACGAATACGTTCGCGAGTGACACCGAACTCTTGACCTACCTCTTCTAAGGTATGAGCAATACCATCACTCAAACCGAAACGCATCTCTAGAATTCTCTGTTCGCGCGGACTCAAATCTCGGATAATTGAAGTGACATGATTTTTCAGCAATTGGAGCGATGCCACACGATCGGGAGAAATAGTCTTCACATCTTCGATGAAATCCTGCAAGGTTGAGTCCTCATCGCCATCATCACCAACCGAAGTTTCCAGAGAAACAGTTTCTTGGGAAATCTTGATGATGTGACGAATCTTATCTAGATCCTCTCCCATCTCGGCAGCAATCTCTTCTGGCAATGGTTCACGACCGAGGTCTTGGATCAAGCGACGCTGTACTTGCTGGAAACGATTGATCGTCTCAACCATATGAACAGGAATACGAATAGTTCGAGATTGATCAGCCAGAGCACGAGTAACCGCTTGTCGGATCCACCAGGTAGCATAGGTAGAGAATTTGTAGCCTTTGCGATAATCAAACTTATCAACGGCGCGGAACAATCCGATATTACCTTCTTGGATGAGATCCAAGAGTGTCAACGATCGTCCAGTAAACTTCTTGGCAATGCTAACGACCAAACGCAAATTAGATTCCACTAATTTGCGGCGCGCCTCGACGTCGCCTTTCTCTTTACGCTTGGCGTACATAATCTCTTCATCAGGTGTCAGTAGCGGAACTTTACCAATTTCACGTAGATACATCTGGATGGAATCAGCCGATATGTCAGTCAGATCGGCTCGCTTCTTGTCACTGGCGACACCGACGGTGGCTAAAATCTTTTCTGATTTATCTCCTGTCGATAAATCCAAAATTCCACCTTCAACGGAAATCATCTGAGCACCGGCATCATCCAGATCATCGAGGAATTTCTCAAACTCTGGTAAATAGCTTTCGACTTCTGTGAAGATGCGCTGCACTTCTTCTTCGGTCACGAAACCACGACCGCGACCCTTATATAACAAAGCATCGACAGCTTGCTGATCAAGCGTCGTCTTGCGTGCGACTGCAGGTTTAGAAACTTTCTTGCTGCGCGGGCTACGAACAATACGCACCTTAGAGACGGGGCGTTTCTTTTTCGTAGTCTTGGCAGGTGCTCGCTTAGGAGCAGGTTTACGTTTGGCCATGACTAGTTATTGATAAGTTGACCAGATAATTTCTGGTTCAAGTCGTTGAATTCAATAGTTAAACGCTCAACCTCTAGCTTGTCACCCGTGCGTTCGGCACGCGTGATGCTGTCAGAGAGGGCACGCATTCGATCTTTCAAATGACGTACTTTCAGGCGTTTGATGATGTTTTCAAGTTCTGCTTCTAGAGCTTTGTCCGACCAGTCAGTATAGCTGGCCTCAGCTCGATATACGATACGACTCCAGGTTGGAGATTCGCTGGGCTCCAATGTGGCAGTTAAGCCTTGGAGGTCTCCAGATTGGTTCTTAGTGTAATAAATAATGATCTTCTTGTAAAGGGGTTGCCAGACATCGCTTAGTACCTCCGGCTCGATACGGTCAATGACGGTCCCGAGGGATAAAGGACGAGCTGCAATGATAGCCAGCAAGGTTTCCGCCAAAACATCATCATGTGTCACTACCGTTACCTCCGGCTCATTGGGTGTGGTGCTAGCTGACTTCTTCTCGAGACTATGCAGATCCTCCCAGAGAATAGTTTCTGATATTCCTAGATCCGCACTTAATTTCTTCACATAATGATCTTGCTCAACATTACTTTTCAAGGCTGCTAGAATCGACAACATTTTCTGCACTGCCAATTTCTTGTGATCGGCACGTGATAGATCGACGCGTTTGAGAATTTCTTGATAATAGAAATCGACGATTGGGATACTCTGCCGCAAAAGTTGTCTCCAATCCTCTGGATCATGTTGGACAATATCGGCCGGATCCTTGCCACCGATTATCATCACTGCTTTGACATTCATCTCGAAATCAGAAGCAGAGATCACGCCACTCTTATACAACGCCTGTGAACCAGCAGCGTCAGCATCGAAGGCCAAAATAATGTTCTGGGTAAATCGTTTGATCAGGCGCAATTGGTCGCCCGTCAGCGCCGTACCAGATACCGCCACTACATTCTTAATCCCCGCTTGATGTGACATAATCACATCCATGTTACCCTCTACTACAATAATATAGTCTAGTTGTTTCACCGCTGACTTAGCCAGATCCAAACCGTAGAGAATGGAGCTCTTATTATAAACGGCGGTTTGCGGAGAATTGATATACTTGCCACCGAAATCTTCTTGGTCGAAGGCGATGCCTGCCAACGTACGAGCCGTGAAACCAGCGATCTTGCCTTGCACATCACGGATGGGAAACATTAATCGAGAACGGAAGCGATCGAAGATCCTACCGTCTTTCTGCTGCACCAATCCAGACTGAATCAAATCCTGATCTCGATGTCCGGAACTTCTCAAAGTCACTGACAGATCGTCCCACGCGTCCAAAGACAACCCCAACCCCCACTGCTTGATAGTACTATCCTGCAAACCGCGGTTATGGAGATAGTCGAGCGTCCTGTGAGCAGCTACACTATCAGACCAGAGATTCTTCTGCCATTGCTGACAGGCGATATCATTGAGCTGCCACAGAAGTGACTTCTCACCACTGCTGGGGCCAGTCTGTTGGCCAGTGGTTTGTAATACTACCCCAGCCCGATCAGCCAAGAGTCGCAAAGCCTCGGGAAATTCTAGTCCTTCATACTGCTGAACAAATGAAATTACATCACCGCCTTGATTGCAGCCGAAACAATGCCAGATCTGCTTCTCTTTGGAGACCATAAAAGAAGGAGACTTCTCCTGATGAAAGGGGCAATTGGCACGCCAGTTGCTACCCATCTGTTTCAGAGGAACGTACTCCTTGACAACATCGATGATGTCCAAGCGTGACTTAATCTGTTCTGCGTCTGTCATACGTGGCAAGTGTAGCCAGACTAGTTGAAAGTTGCAAGTTCATAGACACCTTGCCAACTGATAGACCAGTGAGTAAACTATAAATAATCATGGATGAAAATAATTACTGGTTCAAAGCCAAAACCTATGGCTACGGTTGGACTCCGAGCACCTGGCAGGGCTGGGTAGTAATGTTAGTCTATGTCGTAGTCTTAGCTTTACTGGTCTACAATACCGAGTCGCAACACCTATCCGATGCTGACTCGGCCTTAACCTTCGTACCCCAAGTACTAGTGGTCACCACCATATTGATAGTAGTAGCTTGGAAGAAAGGTGAGCCGACTAGGTGGCGGTGGGGAAAGTGAAATAGTAATTGGTAATTAGTTATTTGTTATTAGGGAAAGATTTTAAAAAGGTGATGCGCGAAGACACCTTTTTTTTGATTTTCAAAATAACAAAAAAACTCCCTCATCAGGAGATTGTTACTAGTCCAATTTTGCCGCTTCAACTTTGCTAAGGATAACCTTCTCTCTTTATTTCGATTCATCGAGCTAAGCTCGATGGTGGGCACGGAGAGACTCGAACTCTCACGGATTGCTCCATACGCACCTGAAGCGTACGTGTATACCAATTTCACCACGTGCCCGCAGTACACATTAACTAACTCGATGGCGGAGAGTGAGGGATTCGAACCCCCGATGCTTTCGCATAACGGTTTTCAAGACCGCCGCATTCGACCGCTCTGCCAACTCTCCGTATTAAACTTTTAAATATCACCCAACTACATTAGATCGCCCATCGAGCTCAGCTCGATGGCGGAGAGGGCGGGATTCGAACCCGCGGTCCCTTTTACAGGACAACACGTTAGCAGTGTGCCGCTTTCGACCACTCAGCCACCTCTCCATGCAAAAAAGCTACCTCAAAATACTATAAATACTAGCTTCTGTCAAAGCTGACAATATGCTATACTAAAATAAATATGGCAGAACTAAAAAATACTCATGTTGGAAATATTCTGGCTCACTGGGATTATCCAGAATATATTCAGTTTGATCGTGGTTGGCGTTGGTACGTTACCGCTAGTGCCATCACTATAGCTTTGTTAGTCTACTCCTATTTCTCTGATAATCAGCTTTTCATGATTATCATTATCTTGGCGGCAGTGATTTTCACGCTAGCCAATATGCGACAACCAGAACGAATCAACTTCTACATTACTGATAAGGGTATCGTTATCCGTGACAAATTCTTGGCTTATAATCAGATCAAGAATTTTTGGGTGATTTATCAACCGCCGACCGTTAAGAATATATTCATCGAGCCTAGAAGCTTCTTCATCCCTCGAATTGCTATTCATCTTGAAGATCAGAATCCAGTTGATATCCGAGCTCTGCTACTTCAGTACCTACCAGAAGATCTAGCAAGAGAAGACGAGTCACAGAGCGATTTTATTGGACGTTTACTCAAACTATAATTATTTGGTTGACGCGAAGTAGAATCTATAGTATAAATGCTTTGCGTTTTTTTATTCATGTGCCCGTAGCTCAGCTGGATAGAGCATCAGCTTGCGGAGCTGGAGGTCAGAGGTTCGAATCCTCTCGGGCACACCATCGAGCTTAGCTCGATGAATCAGAAAGATAAAAAGGATGAGAAGCCTGCCCCGAGCGAACGAAGAGAGTCGAGGGGAATCCTCTCGGGCACACCACACAAGCCTTCGTAGTTTAATGGACCTGCCCGCCATGCGTGTTGCTCTCGTAGTTCAAAGGATAGAACGTGAGATTCCGGATCTTAAGATAGGGGTTCGATTCCTCTCGAGAGCGCCAGGCACGGCAGGCGGGTAGAACGCGGGCTTCCGGAGCCCTAGATAGGGATTCGATTCCCTGCCTACCGGCAGGCAGGCTCTCGAGGGCACCATAATTACCAACATCATATACTCCTCATCGGGAGTTTTTTGTTTGTCTCAATTCGTAATTCCGCCTTTCTAATACCTAGCGCCCAATTCCTACTTTCTACCCCTCAAATTCCCCTATTTTAACCCACTATTGACAATATTTGATATATATGGTAATATGCCGTATTACGCTAAAACTAGCGTAAGTTCACTGACATCATTGCGTTGAACAATTACCTAATCACACAGGAGGATACGATGTCTGGAATCAGCGCCTTCCGTCCCACCGTCCTGCCCGTCGGACAGGAAATCCCCAAGGGAACGCAGTACTGTGGACGCGTCGTCGCCTATGACGACGCCAAGGAAGAAGCCCGGGTCGACTTCGGCGGCAA
>CAZPQR010000002.1:0-3174 GCA_964588865.1 uncultured Gammaproteobacteria bacterium | reverse complement strand
GGGGCTCTTTTTTATTTTCTGGTGACCTATTTTCTAAAATGCTATTAGCCGATACAATGGGTGCATGTTGACTCCCCAGACACCTATCACTGACTTCCCACGACTTGGCAAACGTCTCGCTCCCCGTCTCAAGAAGCTCGGTATCAAAACTATCGCCGACTTACTGTGGTATTTACCGACGCGCTACGAAGATTTGAGCGAGGTCACTTCAATCGTCGATGTGCATCCCAGCGATACCAAAGTTACCGTCCGAGGTCAGATCACCTTGCTGCGTAGTCGACGATCCTTCAAACGTCGGATGATGGTGACAGAACTGCAGATCGAAGACGGCAGCGGCAGTCTCCAAGCTGTCTGGTTCCAGCAACCGTATGTCGCCAAGACACTGCAGACGGGTGATGAAATATTTCTAAGCGGTGTGGTCAAAGAATCAGTCAGCGGACAACAGATGATTAATCCCAATTATGAAAAGGTCAAAGAAGAAACCCTCCACACCGGCCGCATCGTGCCCCTCTACAATCTAACCACCGGCGTCTCCCACAAACAGCTTCGCTTCCTGATCCACGAAGCTTTGGGTTGCGTCCATGAACTGCAAGAAACCTTGCCGCCCGAAATTATCCAACAAGAAGAGTTCCCTTCTTTACCAGAAGCATTACTAGAAATTCATTTCCCGCATGATTGGAAATCATTGGAGCGAGCAGAACAGCGATTAAAATTTGAAGAGCTGTTCTGGCTGCAGATCAAGATCCTCTATGGCAAACGTGAATACGACGGACTACGCTCCACACCGATCACAGCTCAACCGCCGATCATCAATCAATTCCTAGGGCAACTTCCTTTCACACTCACTGATGACCAGCAGACATCTTTACAAGAGGTAATCACTGATCTAGGGAAAACACGGCCGATGAACCGCCTTCTCGAAGGTGATGTCGGCTCGGGCAAAACTATCGTGGCAGCCGCTGCCTCCTATCTCGTGACGTCGGCCGGACATCAAGTAGCCATCATGGCAGCGACAGAAATCTTGGCGCAGCAACATTTCAAAAATTTCATTCGTCTCATGCCTGATCGGACGATTGCTTTGCTTACTTCTAAACAACGCTTCCTATCTGACGGTTCTGACTATGGCGAAGTTAGCCGCGCTACGATTATCAAAAATATTGACCAAGGTAATATCAGCATTGTTATCGGCACTCACAGCCTGATCCAAGAAGATTTGGTCTGGTCCGATCTGGGGCTAGCAGTCATCGACGAACAACATCGCTTCGGCGTGGCTCAACGTCAGAAATTACGTCACCAGACTAATAACAAAACTGCTCCCCATCTTTTGTCACTGACAGCCACACCGATTCCCCGCACCTTAGCCCTGACACTCTACGGTGATCTGGATATTTCGCTCATCAAATCCAAACCCGCCAATCGTCAGCCAGTCATCACCAAGATTGTCGACCCGAGTAACCGGCCCAAAGCTTACGACTGGCTGCATCAGAAAATGAAACAAGGTGAGCAGCTATTCATCATCTGTCCCTTGGTAGAAGCAAGCGACAAACTAGCAGTCAAGTCAGTCATGACGGAGTATGAACGACTCAAAGCTGATGTCTACCCACAGCTGGATATTCGTTATCTGCACGGCAAGATGAAATCAGAAGACAAAGATCGTGTCATCAGTGACTTTCGCGATAAGAAATTCCCTCTGTTGGTCGCCAGTTCGGTAGTCGAAGTCGGTATTGATATTCCTGGTGCCACCATGATGGTGATCGAAGGAGCCGAACGATTCGGCTTGGCACAACTCCATCAATTCCGCGGTCGTATCGGTCGCAATGATCTACCAGCGTATTGCTTCCTCTTCACTTCGGAAGTTAACCATCAGAACCGTGAACGACTTCAAGCTCTGGTCAAACACACTGATGGCTTCGAATTGGCGGAAATAGATTTACAGCTGCGCGGAGCTGGCGATGTCTTTGGCACACAGCAATCAGGCCTCGTCGATCTGCGTGTAGCGCGACTGACGGACGTAGAAATGATCAAGGTTGCTCGCTCCTGGGCAGAACGCGTTCTGAATGAACCCGAGTGGAAACAGGATACTGAATTACAAAACAAAATCACTGACGTTGTCGCCAGTGTGCATTGGGAATAACAGCGCGCCCCCTCCTCTGCCTGTCATTGCGAGTGAATTGTCATGGTGAGCCTGCCGAACCACGACAATGAGGGAAGCAATCCCAATTCAGCAGCACTTACCATGGCATTGCCGCGCCCCGCAACGGGGCTCGCAAAGACAGAGAAAAGCGCGGTGCTAATCGCCCCACCCCAGCATCTCCATCACCTTACCCAAACTTTCGCAGGGTTGCAGCTTGATAGTGTCATTGGTGGCTTTGAGCGGGGGTAACAAAATTTGTTTGAATTGATGTTTGGCGGCTGCTTCGATACGATGGGTACTTTCTTTGACTGCTCGTAACTCCCCCGCCAAGCCAATCTCTCCGAACGCTATCGTCGAACCCGATAGGATTTTATTTTTGGCGCTGGATATCAAGCTCAGACAAACCGCTAGATCCATCGCCGGATCATTGACCTTAAATCCTCCGACCAAATTGACGTAAACATCATAACGATCGAAGTCGAGATCCAAGCGTTTCTTCATCACTGCCAATAATACTTCCAGTCGTTTCACAGGGAAGCCCGAAGTCGTCCTCTTGGCATAACCAAAGTTGGAGCTGGTAACCAGTGATTGCACTTCGAGGAAAAACACTTGTCCACTATCAACGATAGCTGTCAGCACCGACCCCACTTTGGGCTGGAAATTAGCGACAAAGGCCGTAGCCGCTTGTTTGACCACACCCAAGCCCTTATTGGTCATCTGCAAGACCGAAACCTTACCAGAGGCACCATAGCGGTTCTTGGAGCTACGTAGCATGCGGAAGCGACTATCGGGATCGCCTTCGACGTAGACCACAATGTCCACCAGATGCTCCAGCGTTTTGGGGCCTGCTGCCACTCCTTCTTTGGTCACATGTCCGATGACAATAATAGCGACATTATACTCTTTGGCAATTTCCATCAATTTCACCGTGCAGATTTTCAGCTGTTGCATGCTGCCGGGGTCGGTATCCGCTTCTTGAGAATGGACTGTCTGGATCGAGTCCACGACCACCACTCCCACCTGATGATGACCAACAGTGG
>CAZPQR010000001.1:21300-44350 GCA_964588865.1 uncultured Gammaproteobacteria bacterium | reverse complement strand
TATTGTACTTTGGCCGAGTCGGCACTTGTAATCAGAACATGAGGCGGAAGATTGTACCCCCTAGCAGTCACACTATCTTCCCTTGATACGATGAATGGTGGCGTCCATATCCTGTCAAAGACACCGCAAATCACCGGCACATCTTCATGGATGATGCCTACCCCTACACCGTAATAAACACCACCCTCAACCAGCCAGAAATAAGGGTCGTGCTCGGCAGTCAAATAGCGCCTCATTTGAGTCACATATCGTTTGACATAGCGACTGGTTGACTCAGACTGAGCAAAAACAGCTGGCATCACAGCTCGGCGAATGGTACCATTCGGCAACTTGCCATACACATTAACTTGCTTGGCAGTAGTGTCACAGAAAAACTCTACCAAGGTCGAAGGAGGGAAGTAAACATTATTTAACAACATTGCACACGAGTCGTTCAAAGCGAACCGATCGACCAACTGCTCCGAAGCAGTCGTCTTAACTATGAAGCTGTTGGGATCATGCTGTGAGCCAAATAAGTAGGCCACCAGAGCCAGTCCAGCAACAACCAGAACAACTAGCAACAAACCAAACTGCTTCATGTTCACGATTTCCTCCTTAGTAGGGCGGTTGATTCAATGTACGAGAAAGTATCGCTTAGATAACAGGTTTTCCTCTCAATTGTCAACCCCATAGCGCTATTTGGCAGGCTAGAGCTACTGTGCTAGAGTGTTAGCTAATTAGTTCCTTACCAACGGAGGTGCTGAATGGTCTGGCCACCAACTGACAAATGTAGTTGCAGCTGTCACAAGAGCAGAATCGTTCGGCTCCATGAATCTCCTTGTTGTTATTACTGCAGTATCTGCAATGATCGCGTGGCAGCCCAGAATTATAACCGACACTTAATGAGACATCGTGGTCAGATTGATCGATTCATTGACAGAGTCATGCGCCAGAGTCAACTCTAACCTATAAGGAGGTGATATCATGTCATCGGCCGAGAGGACTCCGCTTCATCATGTCGATGAGTGTCGCTGTCCTTGTCACAGCGCGCGGACCGAACCCAGTCCTTCCCATCACTGCTGTGATCCCTGTCCCGTCTGCGATGAGATGATCAGAGCAGGTAACATGCAATCGCATATCAGCGATTGTCATCCTCATCACAAAACACCCCCTACGTCGTAGGGGGTGTTACTTTATTTGGAGTAAATTTTGCGCTTGGTAATCTTGATATGCTGCCGCACCCGCCAAGTAGCCGGAGTACGGTAGCTAGTACGATTACTATTACCTTTGGTTCGAGAATAGTTTCTCATAGTTTAATTTTCAGTTCCTTGTTTCTAGTTTCTAATTTCTAGTTTCAAAATTCTGACCAACCTTCTCCCAATTAATCACATTCCACCAAGCAGTAATATAATCCGGACGCTTATTCTGATATTTGAGATAGTAAGCATGCTCCCAGACATCCAGTCCCATGATCGGAACTAAACCTTGTGACAACGGATTATCCTGATTGGCAGTACTGACAACTGACAACTTACCACTAGCATCTTTGACCAACCACGCCCAACCGCTACCAAATTGTGTCGTCGCGGCTTTATTGAAGGCTTCTTGAAATGATTGGAAATTGCCGAAACTAGTGTCGATAGCAGTTGCTAATTCGGATCCCGGAGTCCGGGTTCCGCTATTCGGCCCCATTACTTCCCAGAACATCGAATGATTCCAATGTCCTCCACCATGATTTCTCACTGCACCACGAATATCCTCCGGAACTTCATTAAGATTGCTTAGTAGCCATTCCAATGGTTTATCAGCCAACTCTGGATGAGTGGCCAAAGCTTCATTTAATTTCGTCACATAGGTCTGATGATGCTTGGTGTGATGAATCTCCATGGTCTGAGCGTCGATGAATGGTTCGAGCGCGTCATAGGCATAGGGTAAAGCTGGTAATTCGTAGGGCATAATAGTTCACTTAATAGTAATAGTACCTTCTATAGTACCTAATTGGGAGAAATAGAAAAGACCCGTCGAGCTAAGCTCGACGGGTCATATTTACCTAAACATCAGTGGTAGCACCACCGCCACCGCTATCCCCACCTCCGAAATTGGGCGAGTCATAACTAGGCGATGGATCGCTTGGTGCTGACCAGCCACCATCACGGTGCCGATCAACCGCATCATCCGGCATATAAATAGGGCTATGTGACAATTCACTGGTTCGATGAGGCCGCTCAGTCGGACGAGGCCGATGAACTACCGGTTTCACTGGTGGCTTGGGCTCGGCGGCTTTGACAGCACGATCTACCAGATCTTGTGCCCGCTCCAAGGCCGTCAGAACTTCTAGCCAAGCAACTGGCTTTTCTGTGGCTTGACGTTCTGCCTCAGCCATAACTCTGATCGCCTGTTCAAAATAAGGAAGCGCTGTAGCGATAGTCACTAAGCGCTGCTGATGCTGGGCTATCAGACGACGCACCTGATCCAACTTTTCCGGCACTTTTGCTTGAGCACCAGCTTGCAGACCAAGCCAATTGAGGAGATTCGTGAGAGCCTCTAGTTGATCATCGATGCGACCTTTCAGGTCCAGCGCAGAAGCAGCGTTGGCTGTGATGTCCCTCAAACCGTCAGCCTGATACTTGGCATTCAGCTTATCAATCTCCAGTTTCCACGGTTCGATCTGTTTCAGTAACATCTCACATCTGGCCGCGCCCACGGTGTGACCCAGCAAGATATCTTCCCGAGGAATAGCGCGTATGTCTTTGAGAAGACTGGCCGCTGCTTTATCAACCAGCTCAACTCCTTTGGAAGCCGCGTCCAAGTAGCGACCACACGCATCATAGGTAGCTTGCTGCTGTTTATTCTTCTCATCACGACGATGCAGTAGATAACCTATGAAGCCGATAGCGCCGACGATAATACAAAGTATGAAACCCATGAACAAACCAGTCTTCATCTGCGCACTTGATCGCTGACGATCCTCCTGTTGCTGTTGCAACTCGGCGGCAGTCGGTGGCTTGGGTGGAGTATCAAGAGCGATCTCCCGATCCAAGATGGCAATGGCTTGATTGATGCCGAGTGCGATCCCAGCATCAAAATGACCAGCCTTCAATTCGGGTACCATCTGCAGCTGAATCTGCTTACAACGGGAGTCGGTTAAATAAGGTTCAAGACCATACCCGACTTCGAAGCGTAATTTCCGTTGGTCTTCATGACGCAACCAGATCAACAGCAGACCGTTTTTCTTGTGTTTGTCTCCAATACCCCACTTCTTATCCTTAAAAAGACCATTAGCATATTCTTCGATACTACTAGTGACCTTACTGTCACTGATAACCACGACGAACTGATTCCCACTGCGAAGCTCATAGCTATGAAGCAGCGAATTGAGCGAATCACGACAGACAGTACTAAGGACACCAGAGTAATCATTGATATAGCCGACATGATCAGGATACTGATCTTCGGCTCGAGTGAGGGAAACGCTGGAAAGCAAGCAAATTAACACCAAACACAATATATTGACGAGTCGCTTCATGAGGCTTACCTCCTGTTTAGGTTGACAAAGGACTACTAAAAACACTTACTTTTAACAAAAAGTAAGTGTTTTGTCAATATTGGATCTCCAGTCTATCTAGTTGTGCACGCAAACTGTCTAACGATAGTCTGTAGTTCGGTAACTAATTCTATCGACGTAACCCCACCCCCCTCACCCCGATTATACCAACTGGGTGACAGCGAACTAATGGTTTCAAATTTATGAGCCCACTCGGCTTCCACACCCAAGGCCAAAGCATAGGGCAGAGCCAACTCAAAGGCTTCAGCTTGAGCATCAACTTCAGGATAAAACTCCAAACGACCCTTCTCGACTGTCTGTAAATATAATCTATAACCGAGAAGATGTTCTTTGACTTCTTGCCCTTTAGGCCGGTAAATTGACGCTTTCCAGATTACCGCAATAACAATAAAGAGGCTGAGAAACAAGCCGGGATAAAAAACTTCATACAAGTAACCCCTATCGCCATAGATAGTACCAACGATGAGATATATCAGAAGTACACCAACCGAACCAATAACACCCCTGCCAATAATCCATAGTTCTGGATTGTCCAACAGATAGCCTCTTTCCGATAATGAGTATAACAACCTATTTTTACTTGATCGCAGACGATCAGACAAAACAGATTTTAATTGTGCCATGGTAATCTGGGAAACTTCTTGGTTAAAATTACTAAGATCGGGCTCCTTCCAACCAAAACCCACTGCTAATTCACGAAAAAAAAGACGCCAAAATTTCCACCGGTCCTTTTGTTGACGTTTTGACTCTTCTTCTGGGGATAAAACTCTGATAGAGATTGCCTTCATCAAATCCTGCCTGAAGCTCGCCGGCAATTCATCAGCCGATTTTAATCGTTCGAAGGTATAGACTATGATATCAGGACCTAAAGCAACCTTTTCTTTGGTCCGAATAATTTGCAAATAACCCTGTCGTGCCAGCTCTATAATCTCGCCCATAATACCAGCAGTCGTAACCTTGCCTGACATGATGACAGAAGCTTCAGCTGGGGTGAGATCTGCTGGTGGTTCATACTGTGCAATGATTGTTTCTCGACCCTTAGGTCCATTGCCACGAGTCTGACGCCAGACCAGGCCAATAACCAGAGTTATGGCTGGTATGATTAATACAAGAATCTCCTTCATACGTTACCAACTTCCTCCTCCGCCGCCTCCACCCCCACCTCCAGATGATCCGCCGCCTCCAAAACCACTACTACCTCCAGTTCCCGAAGATGACGCCAGTGAATTGGTAAACCCATGGAGATTACTGACGAAAATAGCCGTATTGAAACTCCCTCGAGTCTGATCAGAATACCAATCCGGAGATGTTAGCTGCAAATCTTTGAATTGTGCTGCCCATTCTTCTTCTATTCCTAGAGCAATAGCGTAAGGTAATAACTTTTCAAATGTTTCAGAATTTTTCTGCGGGGCGTTATGAAATTCTAGGCGATCTTTCTCAGCCACCTGTAAATACATTTTGAGTCCCAGTATATACTCTCGGGCCGACGCACCCTTGGGAGTCAAAGATGACTTTGTCACCAGAGCGACTATTATGACAGCCAGGGAAAACAAGATACTCACACTTACTAGCTCATCTCCACCGAAGATGACCATTGAGGAGACAAACACTAACCCTACCAAAGGCACCCCAAGAGACAATATGAAAATTCTCCAGCCCAGATTCTTGGCCCAATACCCTCGCTGCGTTAAACTCTCCACTGGCTGTGTCATAATAGTTCGCAACCGGAGACTCCAGCTATAACTCTCCCCTAGTTGCTTCAAGGTAATAGTATCGCTTAATTCTCCCGACGCAAACTCCGCCGCCATTTTCGCATCGGCCATAGCCACTACTCGACGCATAAAACGAAAGGGTCCGACGGCACTTAGCTTAGGAAGGTTTTTGTCAACCCATGATTGATTAGCGAATAATGCTTCAAATAGGGACCGACGAAATCCTTCCGTTAAACCATCAACCTCTTTCAGACGGTCAAAGGTATATTGATCTTGATCGGGTGCAAACTTAATGACTTTCTTACTATGGGTAATTTTGATATACCCTAGTCGCGCCAACTCTATCAACTCTGCTACCAAAGATTTATGAGTCATCATGCCGTTGGCAATGATTCCTGTTTCGGCCGGAGTTAGCTCTGCCAACGGTTCATATTGAGGAACGATAGCACCTCGTCTACGCGGAGCTCTGCCGTGTCTCATCCACCACCATAAACCCCATAATAGCGAAAGTAATGGCAAACCTAACATCAACAAGAATCTCTGTTGGGGATTTAACTGTATCCAAGGCAGCAATGCTGATGACGTTGAAGCTAAATTGACAGGATTAATAGTAACCACCCCCTTAGGCCAACCAACAACAATGGTCAAGCCTTGACCAACGGCTAGAAATGACTGTTCGAATCTGACCGCTGAAATGGCTAATTCTGCCGAGGGAACATCATGGAAGTCACAAGACACTGTACTGCCGGCTACACCAGCGAAACAAGCGGTCTGTATGGTCGAACCGTCTAATGCTTGGGGCAAGAGAATTTCTGCCCGAACCTTAGTCATACTAACGGGCCAACTATTGCCTGTTATATTCCAATACAGTTCATCATGGTCCTGAAATGAACCAAGCGCGCCCTGAACACGATAGCGAATCTTGTAGACATGTGCACCAGTAATGGTTCTGTTAGCATCACCAATCTTGATTTCTAGCTGTCGAGCAGAGGTAGAAACTCTAAATGGTTGGGACCGACCTTCATCGTCAGTAACACTAATTTCGTCAATGAGTAGGTTAGGACTAATGCCTGCGGACTTTAGATCAATAAGCCGATAGATACCATGACGTTGCTCATTACCAAAATCATAATTAATAGTTTCCTGCACTTCAATCGAACCGTCGGCTACGATCTGGACCCTAGTCTGGAAATCACTAATTACTTCTGCTCGAACCTGAGCACCCAAAAACAAACTCACCACAACAGCGACTGTGATGAGTAAATATTTTCGAATCATAAGAAAACCGTTGACTAATTCTTATTGGGTTCAAGAGGCGGATTCTTCTTGGGAACCGGCGCTATGCGTTCTGTCTTGGTACAGACATTTTTCTGACAAGCTACGACATAATTAGAAGGTTTGATACTAGAAGGACAAGCTGGCGCGGGCCCGCACTGTTCGGTAGAAGGACAATGTCCTGCCTTCTGCTTGCTGTACTGTTCTTTGTTCACCGCTATCCAATTGGACTGACTGTAATCGATAGGATCGCACTGACCAGCGTAGCAACAGCCGAAGCCATTATCTTGGTTAATCATCTGACAATCACTGTCCTGCTGACAATCATAGGCGTATTCAATCACTTCACACACACCTTGATCGCACCATTTGGCCTGACCACAGCTAAGATCATTCTGACAACCTTGTTCGCCAGTCGGAATATCAGCGACGAAAACCTGTCCCTGCGGTGTACGACATTGCTCGGGGAAACTCTCCTCTATCGGATAGCCAGCTTTCTGACATTGCTCGAAACTGGTAATACCTCCTGGCTGCAACGTCTGGAAGCTGGAGCGAACTTGCGGCAGCTGAAAAGCCATAAATGACAGTCCGGCGACTGCGACGATGGCGATAGCAATGATGATAATTTTGGTGGACATATTTAAATGGTACTAGGGACTGGGTACTCGGTGCTTGGTACTCGGTACTCGATTTCGGGACTCGGGGGCTGGGCGTTCACTGGTATTGATTTCCGAGCACCGAGTAACGAGCCCCTAGTTCCTAAGGAACATACTGCTCCCGTATATCCGTTACCTTACCTCCAATTTGAGAAAAGATAAATGGGGTCGTCTTCCAATCTCTTTGACTCGAAGTAGCGAAGAGCTGCAACCATTGATCAAGACTAATCTTCTGATCCCAATTATTGGAACCATCTGGGGCATTACTCAAGGTCTGCATCTCCACCGTAGCATCAGCAGCAATGACCAAAGGCTGCGTCGTGGCTTCACTATTACGAATATAATAACCATTGGCCAACGAACAAGGTGTAGAGCTGGATACTACGGGACACGCTTTGTCCTCGGTAGCAGCTTGGATAGCGTCTTGACCAGCGAACCACTGCGCTGGATCCACAGCGATATAAGCACCTGTGTTGGAAGGCTGCACCTCTCTGACATAGCCGAAAATCTCACTGACAGGACCCGCGGGCTTAGGAGTAGGACGGAACTTACCAGCCCGCCACCATGACCAAGCCACAATACCCAGAGCGACCAAACCAACAATGACAGCACCAATTGCGACCCACATCCAAGGAGTATAACGAGAACCTTCACGCAACCGCTCAATGGGAGCATTGATCATTTGAATTGAGCTTTCCAAGGCATTAGCAGTGCCAATAGTATTTTCTGACGTTGCAACAGAGCCTCTCTTTCTGTCGTACTGCTACTCATAGCATTTCGAACCTTATCCAAGGCTTGCTGCGCCGATGTACGTATCTGAGAGCTAGAATTGGCACTGAGCCACAGCCACCATGGCCCGTGTAGCTGTAGCTTCAGGTCAGGCTGTGAAGTCACCAAAGTAACGGTATAAGGGATAGTGAAAAGGCCCAACAATTTGGCAGTCTCTCGATGCTTCAGGCTAATAGAAGTATCCAAAGTAATAGTAGTTATATCTACGTCAGCAATGGTCAAAAATTTAGCAAATTCCGCCACATCAGATTCCTGCTCTGGAATAACGGGAATATCCAATGTCGGCGGCGTGACGCTAGCCGCTGTGGAAGAGGCAAATTCTTGGCGCACCTGATCACCATCGATGATCACTGATCCCGCCCGCAGGGCAGTCGCAGGAGCTAGGGCTAAGGCCATCATCAGGATAATAAAAGCTGTTTTCATACAGTGACAGTATAGCGGAAAAAAGCAGTAAGAAAAAGCCGACTTCAACGTCGTATGTGATATAATCAACGAGACGAATTTATCGTCTTAATTAACTAAAAATTATGAAAAAGCTAATTGCCCTCATTCTCCTAGTCGCCACCTTATGGGGTGGACCAATCGTGTCAGCCGAAACCAAAACTCCAACTCCAGCACCAGTACCCAATATTGACTGCTTCCAGAAAGCCCTTGAAATGCGAGACACTAGTATTATTGCTGCTGTCCAGACTCACAGTGACAGCGTCTTGACTGCTCTCAATACCCGCAAAGAAGCTCTTAAGTCAGCTTGGAATATCACCGTAGCCAAAGAACGTCGAACTGCCATCAACACCGCTTGGAATAACTACCGTAAGAGCATTCGTGATGCGCGTACCACTATGAACAACGCCAAGAAAACCGCCTGGAAAACTTTCTACACTAGCCGCAAAGCTTGTGGTAATACCGGTGCTTATGACGATCAGATGGGATCTGGCGTCGACAGTCAGCTCTAATACCACTAAACCACCTAGATCGTATTGCTCTAGGTGGTTTTTATTTAGCTCAAAGAGGTATATACTTAATGTATTATTATTAAGCTTACGACTATGACCAAAGGGAACAAAATCTTTTGGGTTATCATCGCCATCATTATCGTTGGCGGTATCGTCTTCCTTAATTCACGCCAGACAACCGTTCCTCCAGTGACCAACACTAATACCAATACTCCGCCGAGCGAAGTGACCAATCAGCCAGAGACCAAGCCAATCACACCAGTCAAAACCATCACTACCAGTTACCAAGAAATGGTTAAGAAATTCGAAGGCAAGCGAATTCAAATCAATGACGCTTGTCAGGCCACCCCATCCAGTCAAACATTTAAGAATGGTACCCAAGTGATGTTTGATAACCGTGGCGCCAAAGCCATCAAGCTAACCGTCGACGGCGTCTCCTATCCGACCAGCGCTTATACCTATCGATTGATCACACTGACTAGCAAGACATTGCCACATTCTGTTATAATTAATTGCAACGGGCAAAATAATATTGCTCAATTTAATCTGCAACAATAATAAAAATGCCAAAAACAAAAAAGAAGGCTGCCGTAGCAGTCAAAGCTAAAACCAATCATAGTTCAGCCATTGTATTAGCCCTGATATTATCCGTCGTTCTCGGAGCCGCGGTCTATGCTCAAACAGCTAGCTCCACACCACCCGATAATGGCGGTAAGCAACCCCCAACTCGCACCCTGCCTCCGATCAAACTACCTATCAAAGGCGATGAACGCAAACCAGTTGATGGTGCTTGTGTCGCTACCAGCATCGACACCCGAGATACTGCAGTCAGTAGTGCCCTGGACACCCATCATGCCACTTCCCAAGCCGCTCTGAAGGCTCGCACCGAAAGTCTCAAAGCTGCCTGGACCGGAGACGCTGCCGCTCGACGATCCGCCATCAAAGCCGCTACCGAAGCTTTCAACAAGAGCATTCGTGACGCCAACAAAGTCCTACGCACAGCCAAACAAACAGCTTGGAAACAGTTCAACACCGATGTCCGAAAATGCGCTCCCAGTGGAGGTGTCTCAACCTCTGATCTTGGTACCAGTTCCATGGACGAAAATCTCTAGACGCTAATTGCCAGATTACATAAACCTTCAGCTTCTCAGCTGAAGGTTTTTTGGTCGGCAGTGTACATAGTGATTAGCGTTCCACACTACGTGCGGCGGCGCGGTATTTACAATAATCACAGTCAGGGCCTGAGGCCGGTATAACATCTACCATGAGACAGCGATGAGCGGCGATGATTGTCTTTTCTACCCAAGTATCATCACCTTCATAAGGGATAACTTTGATATCAAACTCTAGCTTACCATCGAAGGCTTCTCTATCAGTCTTGCCATTGCAATAGACGAAATAACCAACTTTAGCCACTTTAAAATTATTACGGCGGAAAAGCCACTGATAGATCTCCATCTGCCTTTTGTAACCAATCTGCCAGTCAGCATCCAAGGTAACTTCTTGGTCTTTGCTAGTCGCTTTGTAATCGACGATAATTATTTCGTCTTGTTTATTGATCCAGAGATCGTCGATACCACCAGTGATTAGCAGGTTGGTGGCCGGGTGAAGATAGGTAATGCCACCCCGAAGTGCGTCACGCCATTCATCCATCATCTCATGAGCCAAGGGCACAGCGTCTATCTTGTAATGCTTCATCAATGGATGCTTGGTCGCCGCCGCACGATGAATGTCAAACTCTTTCTTCAAGAGAAGATCGACAGCAGAATTGAGAGCAAAAGGATAGCCCGGCGGCTGACCAATGCCCAGACGACGATCAAGGTAGAAGCACCGTGGGCAATTGAGAAACAAATCGATCTTGCTGCGCGATAAACGGAAAGGTCGCGGAGAACGCGGATCGAATAAGTTGGTAGTCCGATGAGGATTATAATATTGAGACATAGTTATTGTGTGATCGGCTCCCAGCCCGTCGGTATACTGCAAGGCGCAGGGAATTCTTTGACTTCATTGGTAATCGGGTTACGTGCCTTGGTCAACACTTGGATACAGAGCAGCGGCTGACCACTCCCCAACTTCTGCTTCGTCAACAATTTGAGCTGACCGTTATCAAGTTGATAATAATCCGAGGCTATATCTGTGCTATCACTTAATTCGGCAATATCCTGAGGTGGATTGACGATGAGCAAACTACTGTCAGCTTGATATTGCAGACCATACGAGCTCAATAAACCGTAAACAACAATCTCTCCTGTCAGGCTATCGATGATAGTATGTTCTTGGCAGTTCAAACCGCAACTCCAGTCAGCAATAGCGTAGTGCCCAGCGAAATTAGGACCAGCTTTCAGACGTTGCGCCAGAAGCTGTCGATCAGCGTCAGTCAGATCATAATTCTGATAATTAACTCGCTTAGCCACCGTTGACTTAGTCGAAGTTGCCGGGAAATCACTGAACTGATGCAAATAAGTTATTGTCGGGGGCACTAGATCTTCCAGACGAACTGTCGTAACGATAGAATCAAGTTGGTCGAAAACTTTGGTATCATCGACAGGCTTAAGCTGTCCTTCAGGACTATTGGCAATATCACTTTCGAAAATATTCAGCTGTAACTCATAACAGCGGTCGGCATGCCAGGCGTGATACAGTCTGGTCTGGACCATAGTTCCGGCAGCTGCTCCGCTACTAGTTGCCTGATACCAATCCTGACCGTTGATCTGCAATGAGGAGTCAAAAGCAAAAGTCGAAGTTGACCCTTCATACTGACCCAACTGACAGTCGGCTGCCTTGAGGCCTGGTCGAGCAATATAAGCGGTCAAATAGCCGTCAATAAAATTAGTACCAGCGAAAGAATTGGCAGGATAACGCAGGGTTACGATCGGTGTAGCCTGCCCCAAGAGGAAATCCCCCACTTGATGCTGGTCATCGGCTGCTTCCGATAACTGCAGTGACTGATCATAGCGCAAGGCCAGGCCAACTTTGGGATTGGTATAGAGCGCCAATTGCGGCGTAGTAGTATCTGGTCGATTGACTACAGAAGTTGCTTGTGGCCGGAAATAAAAAGAAGCCAAGAATACAGCCACAATAATAGCCATCAAGCCGAAGGCAATAAGTAAGAATTTCATAAGAAAATTATTTTTGTTTGGCCAATAATTCTTGTACCACTCTCGATACCTCTTCGATCGACTTATTAGCCTTAACGAAATAGTAAGAAGGTTCAGCAACGGAAACTTGACTCATAACCTGTTCATCATTAGGCGAGACATTTGTCAGGACAATCACACTAACCTGTTTCCCCCAAGAATCTTCGCGTAGTTTTTTCAACATAGTCAAACCGTCCATCTTGGGCATAATGACATCCAAGACTATCACTTGAGGACGCTCATTAAGTGCTGACATTAGTCCTACCTCGCCATCAGAAGCCTCTAAAACGACTATATCGCTTAAACGATGTATTTTATCCACAAGAGCTTGTCTCAATGATGGCTCGTCCTCTACAATGAGCACTTTTTTCATAGACGTTTTGACCAGTTATTAATCCAACAGCGAATGAACGTAGCGAGCTAAATCGGCAACCGGCATATCAGCCTTAATAAAAAATTCTTTCGCACCCAAGGCTTTGGCCCGATTCTTATCCTCATCTTGACCGAGATTAGAAACAATAACTACTGGGATTGATTTAAGATTAGTATCAGCCTGTAACTGTTGGATCATGGAGAAACCATCCATTTTAGGCATCATGATATCCGTCATTATCAAATTTGGTCTTTCCTGTTGACACTTGGTTAGGCCCTCTTCGCCATCGCCCGCTTCAATAACTTGAAAACCCTCTCGCTTCAATTTGTCTCGCAGTGCCTCACGTATAGACACCTCATCCTCGACGATTAATATTTTTTTAGTATTGTTCATTGGTGCTATTTAAAAACGCCTATCACTGCACTGACAATTTCTTCTAGCGTGTGTTCTGCCTTGACATAATACTCATTGACGCCCAGATGGAGATAAGAAAGTCTTTTTTCTGCTGAAGCAGTATTAGAAACGACAAATATCGGTATTTTTGCCCACTCTGGCCTAGCCTTCATCTTAACAACCAAATCTAGACCATTTCCTTGGCCCAGAAGATAGTGATCAAGCCAGACAACCCCGATACTATTAGAATTTTCCAGATTTTTTAGCGCCTCCTCGACAGTGCTGGCCGTGGCTGCCTGATATCCAGAAAGCTCTATTTTCCGCTTGATAATATCTGCCAATGCACGCTCATCCTCAACAACCAGTACGCTAAGTTTGTCATCAATCATTACTCATGCTGTTAGTTCTTTATTACCGGGCTTAGCCGATACCCCCCTGATTGGTAAGAAGACATAGAAAGTGGTTCCCTTATTTTCCTCCGACTCAAACCAGACTTTACCACCCGACTGTTCTACGATTGACTTCACGATGTACAATCCTAGACCGGTCCCTTCAGTCTCCTTAGCTCGTACATTATCAGCTCTGAACAATTTAGTAAAGATTTTGTCATGTGCATCTGCTGGGATGCCGTAACCCGTGTCCGCAACTGCAAATGTGACCGCTTCTTGATTTTTATTTAATGATAAAGTTATTTTTCCCGCTTCGGGAGTATACTTAATCGCATTAGAAAGTAAATTTTGAACAACAATTCCTATCAGTTTAGGATCAACATTCACGAGCGGAAGTTCGGGATCATAGTTTTCGACCAACGTTATTTTCTTTTTTTCGAGCTGTGGTCTTTGTTCTTTCACGTTAATTGCCATAAGTTCTGTCAAATTAGTGGGTCGCGGTTCGATAGCAAAGGTTCCCATATCAATACGAGAGACGTTCAGCAGTGAGTTGACTAGTGTTACCATACGCTGATTACCTGTGTATACTTCCTTCAGATAAGATTTCTGCTCATCATTTAAATTTCCTACATCGCCCGAGAGAAGCATTTCCGTATACCATCCTATAGTTGTCAGCGGAGTTCGAAGTTGATGTGAAGCTAGCGATACAAATTCTGTCTTCGCCAAATCTATTTGTTTTTCTTTGGTAATATCGAAATCAACTCCTACCATTTTGACAGGTTTACCGTCTTTGTCACGTTCGACTGAAGCATAGACTTTGATATGTTTTATTTGGTGATTGGGCCACACTACTCTGAAGCTAGTGTCATAGTCTTTCTTACCTTGTAGAGCAAGCTGTATGGACTCATTGCGAATTTTGAGATCTTCAGGATGAACCACCTTGGACCAAGAACCGTAGTTTCCAACTAGGCCATCTTGCTTCAGGCCAAAAAGAGCACACATTTGAGCATCCCAGTGGACAATATCAGACTCGATTTCCCACTCCCAAATTCCAATCTGAGCTGACTTGACCGCCAATTCGAAACGTCGAGTTATTGCCATAAGATCCTTCTCTGTCTGAAGAATTTCGGTCACGTCCTCTTCCGTGCCAATAAAGCCAATAATCTCCTTTTCTGTTCCAAAAATAGGGGCAATATGTGCGATAGCGTAATATATTTCTCCATTTTTTCTTCTGTTGGTTATTTTCCCCTGGAAAGCCTCGCCAGAAGCTTTTTTACTCCAGAAATCTCGATAAAACTCTCGACTCATCATGCCACCCCAAAGACGAGGGGTATTGTCGAGCATCTCAGTCTCGCTGAAGCCAGTTATTTTTTCGGCTGCCTTATTGGCAAAAAGAATTGTACCTTCAGGGTCAGTGATAATTGTGTGGTTGGTAGAGTTTTGTATGGCCTTAGCAAAGATATGGTTATCATTCAGCTGAGAAAGTATAATTTCTCTGGTCAAAAAACTCTTTTGAGTTGGATAATAATTTTCAAAAACCATTACTTTCCTGGGAATTGCCCCCTTTTCTAATTCTAGATAGACATGATTAACCATCGACTTAGATCCCGCTATCCACCATTCAATAACACTATCAATATCTGAAATAGAATGTGTAATATCTACCCAAGAAAAGTGCTGATAAGAAACTACTAAATCCAAAAAATTTGACTGTTCTTTTATTTTTTGAAGTTCTGACAATAGTGGCGTCGATTCTTCATCCGTATTCAGGTAAAAAAGAGAGACTTTAGTTTTATAGTTTTTTAAGCGTATTGTTTCTAGCATTGCTATATAGGCAGCAATACCGACTCCTCCAGCTATCATCACTATATGCTCCGGCTGATGTTCGTCATCAATGATAAATGAATTTCCAAATGGCCCGTGAACCACCACCGCTTCACCCTTAGTTAAAGCAAATAAACTTTGCTTATAGCCACTATCACTGATCCGAGCAATAATCTGAATTGTGTTGTCGGGATTGATAGTGTTGCAGATAGAAAAAGCTCTACGACTTCCTTTGGGGTCGTGAGTCTTCATCTGAGGAATCTCTACCCAGACATACTGCCATGGAAAAAATTGAAAATTTTGATCTAGCTTGATCGTAATTCTTTTGACTCCACGAGCTATGACCTCGCTATCAATTACTTTTCCTTTGAAAACTTTTTGAATTATTTTATCCATAGTTATTTTGCCGATTATACAGAATAATAATATTTAAAAATCACCTAACTCCTGCCAACTAGCAATAGTAATACTAGGAGTCACCTGTGAGGTAGTAACATTCACTTTGCGTATCACCGTAGCTACCGTGCTCGATGCGTGAATAGTGCGATTCCCTCCCCCTTGCGAGGTAACAGAATAATCGCACGTTCCAAAGCCGTAGGTTAATGTTCCGCTGCCGGTATAGCCTGATGAGTTCTTGATCTGCTGTAGTGCAGCTTCAGAGCAAGCATCGGCCAATGCTCGAGCTTGGAAACTATGTAAACGAGTCAAGGCCGATAGCTGACTATCAGCCCCACTAACCAATAAACCCAAAGCAATTGAAGCCGTCACAGCTCCTATGATAAGGATAGCTATCAAACTTATAAAGGCAGGATATTGTTGAAACTTCATATTAGGGTCTTAGTATAGCCGTTGATCTAAATGTGCGACTGTAATTGTATATCTGTTTACTCGTGGCATTGACATAGGTCAAGGTGAAAACAATACGCAACGCACTACTAGCCCCACTGGGCGTCAAATTCTGAAAACTTAAACCAGAGAGAACTACCCTGCTATTGGTCAAAGAAACGTTGGCTCCGGCGCCTTCTTTGATATAAAGCGCGTTACCAGTTTGACCGAAGATGGTTGGGCTTAAGGCCGGCGTCGGTACTACCAGCGTCACTGAAGAGGCACTATTACCGGCCGTCGGGCTGGTAATTGAGCTAGCGTTACGAACTGTTTGCGTGATAAGTCTCATGGCCTGACTACCCTGCTGCTCTACTTCCAGAGCTACTTGATTTTTGAGTCGAGCTTCGGATAAAAGACCGACAAATCTGGTCATCGAAACAGCCATAACACCTAGTATAGCAATATAGACAATCATTTCTATCAAGGTAAACCCTTTGTTCATATTATTGCGGTTGAAGTAAGACAAATTCCAAGGCGGTATCTGCACCAGCTACACAGACCCGATCAAGACTACTATTGTAGGCAATGCCATTGTAAGCTGCCGTACCATTATACGAACCGAACAACACGGGGCTAGCCAGTGTCGTAATGTCAACGACTTGAAACTCAGAAGTTGCATTAGCAGTTGCTAGGAAAGCGTATTGATTACTATAGCCGATCGTTAGGTCGTTAATAGCAGCGCCAGCATTATAAGAACCCAATAAACTCGGACTAAGCGGATTACTAATGCTAACTGTATAGGCGGTTCCGTCGCTTCGACCCAACATCACAGTGGTACCGAAACCGTCGATGGTATTAGCATCAGCGGTACCTGTCAAATCTAATGACCCAGCTAAGGTCGGAGTAGCTGGCGTCGAAATATTTATTACCATCAGCTCTTGCGTATCAGAGAAGGTAGATAGGTAAGCATAGTTACCGGACACCCAAACTTCTGTCGGTCTAATACCCAAATCCAACGATCCAACCTGTGTGATACTGGCCGGATTGCTAACATCCAAGATGACGAATTCGTTCTGTGCAGCAGCGACGTTGCGCGCAATATAAGCTGTCGTACCAACGACATAAACTCCCAAATAATCATCATTGCCTGGGGCGTTATAACTGCCAGCCAAGACCGGCGCGGCTGGATTGGATATATTCACTATCTGTAACTCTCGGGTATTACTAGTAGACGCAATGTAAGCGAAATTACCACTGACAAAAATATTTCGAGGACCATTACTCAGATTCATCGAACCGACTTGTGATGGGGATGCCGGATTAGTAATATCGATAACAGAAAAATTAGGATTCCCCGTGGCTCGAAGCGTATAGGCATAATTACCTACCGTTGCAATCTGGGTACCGGCACTGTTGCCAGCCAGGTTTAAGGAAGACTGAAGCCCAGGATTGGCCCAACTGATGGCTGATCCGGCCCATTTATAGAGACGGGTATAGAGGTCTACCGCGGCGAGTGCATAAGGCGCTTGGACCCAGCTAACATGTGACTGTACTTCAGTAGTATTACTATCAAGGCTTGTTAATGTTATCTGACGTGAATATATATCAGTCACGTCACTGGTACTATTGAAGGTCCACTTGCCTCCACTGATAGCTAAGCCATAAGAGCCAGCAACTAAATTGGACCAAGCTTCATTGCGTATACTGCGCGTAGCTTCCAAACCTTCTTCCGCCAGAGCCAAGGCCCGGGCTCGCTGTCCTGTAGCTTGAGCATTGCCCGCAACGATTACAATAGCCCTTCCCACACCAGCAATCAAAATACCAAAAATCGCAATGGCAATAATCAATTCTACCAAACTAAAACCTTTCTGCTTAATCATATTCCACCATTCCTGCGGCGTTGACCGTCATCGTTTTAGTCTGACCAGTACCGCTAGATAGGGTCAAAGAGCCGGTTGATACTGGAATTCCTGTGAAGCGAGAGAAAACAAATTCTGAAGTTCCACCAATAGTCAGATTGGAATCGATCGTTGTTATCTCGTCTTGTGCTGTCACTCGGCTCGCATAACTCGAACCACGAAAAACAATTATTTGTCCCGTTACTACCTTCACACCCCACGAATCACTACTATCACTAGCGGCGGCCAGCAAACTAGCCCGACGGAATCTCTGAGCCACAGATATAGTAGCCAAATCAACGTCGCTTCGGGTTTTCTTACTATAAAGAAACGGGCTAATAGCGGCCATCAAGGTTACCGCAATACCAATCGTCAGTACTAACTCAAGTAGGCTGAAACCACGTTTCATACTAGAGAGCGGATACGAAGGAATAAATAGGCAAAATAACTGCAAAAGCAAAGAGTAAGACTAGCAGACCAACAATAATAAGCGCGACTGGCTCTAAAATAATTGTTAAATTCTTCACTTTAGCATCAGCTCTAAGCTGAAAAGTTTCACCCATCATTAATAATGACTCCGGCAGTTGACCACTCTTCTCTCCGGCAAACATTATATGCTGAGCTATCTGTGGGATGAAACGATCAATCGAACGATGGTCGTTAAAAAATTGTTCAAATGAACTACCGGCCTCAACTGCGTCTCTCATCTTCTGATACAAACTCCGATAATTGGTAGCTTCGGTCACGTCCCGCAGCGCCTCCAGAGAACGAACAATAGGCATACCAGCCTGTAGAAGAATTCCTAAAATATAGCCAGCCCTAGCTATTTCGTTGGATCGTATAACATCGTGAGCAATCGGTAAATTAAATAAAAGTAATTGTCCGACCCAACGAGTTTGTTTCACTACGAATAACAGTAAAAATACTGTAATAATTCCACCAGCTAACCAAGGCAAGGTGGTCAGCCCCTGACGTGTAATAAAATTTCCGAAGCTTATAAGAGCCACCGTTAGTAATGGCAGCTGCAAATTAAACGACGAGAGGGTTTGAGCAATACGGGGTATAACAAACCAACTAACAGCTAGCCCGACAATCAATCCCAAACTGACTACTATAGCTGGGTAGATGAGCGCAGAACGTGTTCGTGATGTAAATTGCTCCAACTGCTGCTGATACTTAACCGCCATCTTCAAATTTTCTGGCAAGTTTCCCGATTCTTCCCCGATATGAATCAATGAAATCATGTATATCGGCGCAATCTGGTACGCTTCCAATGTTTTCCATAACTTGTTGCCACTCTCCAACTCTTCACTCAGTCGATGATAAAATTTTTTTTCTAGTTTATTTCGCGATTGACGCTCCATCACTCGTACCGCTGAAACAATATCCATTCCAGCACGCAACAAAACCGCTAAGTCTTCAAAAAAATAGACCATCTGGCCGCGCATGCGATTCTTCTGCCACAATGATAACCCTCCTGATTTCATACTATGGTGCTATTACTCTTACTAGTTCCTCAACTGAAGTGATGCCCACCCTCACTTTCTCAATTGCATCCTGATACAGCGTAGGGCTCTGGTCCACATCAGCGGCTTCTCGAATCTGTGCTGCTGACGGTCTCTTCAAAATTAAGGCTCGAATTTGCGGAGTGATACGTATAAGTTCAAAGATAGCGACACGCCCTGAATAACCTGTTTGATTACAATTGTGACATCCCTTGGCTCGATAGAGCGTTACTTGCTCATCAGAGAATGAATCTCTAAAATGCGGTAACTTTTGCTCTAATTCTGCCGAATGAATTGTATAGCTATAACGACAGCTATTGCATAGCCTTCTGACCAGTCGCTGAGCTATTACCAACTCCAGGGTAGATGCCAACAAAAATGGCTCCATATTCATATCAAGGAGACGAGGAACACAGGTAGCGGCATCATTAGCATGAAAACTAGAAAGCAGTAAATGACCAGTCAGGGCTGCATTAATGGAAATTTCTGCCGTCTCTTCATCACGAATTTCTCCTACCAAAATAATATTGGGATCTTGTCGGACAATAGCTCTCAAGCCTCGAGCAAACGTTATATCAGCTTGCTGATTAACTTGAATATGGTTAACGCCCGGGATTTTATATTCGACTGGATCCTCGATGGTAGCGATATTAATTTCCGGCTTATTTAATAATTTGATAATCGAATACAATGTAGTAGTTTTGCCGGAACCTGTCGGACCAGAAACTAAAATCATACCAAATGGCTTACGAGTTACTTCCATGATTCGATCCTGATCAGCCGACCGAAGTCCAAGTTCAGTTAATCCCAAACCACGGACGTATTCTGATAGGAGTCTGATAACTACCTTTTCTCCATCAAGGGTTGGCACAGAAGACACTCGCAAATCAACGTCTAAGGTATCTTTCTTCAAACGTATTGCTCCGTCTTGGGCTCGAGAGTGCTCGTCAGTGCGAAGATGGGCCAATACTTTGATATGATTTAAAATATTGTCATAATACTGTTTGTCGATTCGGGCCGCTTCTTGCAATAAACCATCAATTCTGAATCTAATCACCAATTCCTGATCTTGAGGCTCAAAATGAATGTCAGAAGCTCGCAAAGTGACAGCATCGGCAATAATTTCTGTAAAAATTTCTGGTGCTAAACGCTTATTCTCTTTAATAATCTTAGCGAAACGGGTCTCCAAAGCCGCATGATAATAAACAAAAATCGCCTCGATGTCTTCCGGCAAAGAATAGGCTAGTTGAATTTTAGAGCCTAGCAATTTTTGTAATTGATTAGTACCTTTGACTACTAATTCTGGACTATCAGTGGCAATTAAAAATCCGTCTTTGGCAACGGAAAAAATCACACAACGAAAATTGCGAGCCATCTCCTCTGAAATCCTCGTAATCAATTCTTTGGAGGGAATATGGCTATTGAGGTCGGCATAAGGCAAATGATAGAACTCAGCTACCGCCTGACCAAGCAGATCTTTGGTAACAATGTCTTCAGATAATAAAACATCATACAATTCCAGTCGCTGCTTCTTACTGATATCGACTGCACGTTGAAAATCATTCGCCTTAACGTAATTACCAGTGACTAAAGAATCTTGAAGAACCTTGGGGTCAATGTTCATGAATGAACTATTTTCTCTATTTGTGAAACAATATCAGAAATGGGTGTATTTGATTTAACGAAATACTCTGTAGCGCCAAGCGATGTTGCTTTCTTGATGTCCTCTTCTTGACTCAAGTTAGAGGTTACTATGATCGGTAACTTAATATTTTCTCGTTTTAAAGTTTCTAACACCTCAAACCCTCCCATCGTAGGCATAACCAGATCAAGCAACACTACATCATAGTGGTTGACTCGCAATTCATCGACCGCGGCCTGTCCGTTAAATACTGCCTTAGCCTCATAACCAGCATGTTTCAATTTTAATTCAAGTGCTTGAGCAAGAGATTTCTCATCATCGACCACTAAAATACTTTTTTTAATTTCTGCCATACTATTAGATAACTAGATCGCTGTTTAGTGACCATATTATACCATAGTTAATAAACTCTTGCCTACCTTATCTCTTCTTACTCCAACGTGAAAACAGGTAGATATAGAGGATTTCCAAGATTCCCAGCGTGTTGATAATTAACAACACCACGAACCAAGGCAAATCATTCTTTTTGGCGGCTTTCCACAGAGCTACACCTTTCCAAGGGATTGACCAGATCAAGACCAGAACCATCAACCACGGTTGGGAAGAGAAGTTAGAAGCCATCATATACAAGGTATACGACATAGAGACTACTAATGATTAATAATAAGTGATAAGGCCAGTACTGCAGCACCACACACAACTAACCAGACGGCACTCCAAGCAATGATCAGCACCGCCTGTCGACCTTTGCCGGCGAAGAATAATCGTGCCGGATACCCCAAGATCAGCGAAGCGCTGACCAAGGCAGAAAATACGAACGTGAGAAGAAACAAGCTAATACCCGTAATAGGGGTAAGTTTGGGTTCCCAATGCGACATCTCCAGCAGATTGATAGCGCTGGCAAAGATCAAGACATAGGCCGTGAGACCCAAGGCTTGAATCAATCCGATAACTGCTGGTTGTCGTTTCATTATGATCGAGCTTCAGATAGATGTTTGTACAGATACAGATTGGCTACCATCACTGTCGGGAAGGCCCAGAGCAAACCAATGACCAAAGCTAAGGCTCCCAAGATCACCACTCCAAAAGATAACAGAGCTAACCAGATAATAGTACCAAGATTGCCCTTCGTGATGGTCCAACTACGCTTAGCAGCAGCAATTGGCCATTTGTTATCGAAGATAGCGACATAAGTAGCATATGATAATCTGAAGGCCAACCAAAATGCCACGACTATCAAAGCTATGGCTATCAGGCCCAAAATGATAAGACCGACCATATTGGACAGGTTCTGAGAAATTAAGAACCCGATTACCATAACGAGGATAGCTGCTAAACCACCGATAACCACCGTAATAAGTGAGGCTAAGAAATTACGGATTACCGGACCAAATGAAGGAAAGATCGTCTTGAAGTCTGGCTTCTTACCGTGAATCATATTCCACACATTAATAGAGATACCTGTTGCCAGCCAAATCTGGATGATCGAAAAAATAAAATTAATCGCTTGATACAGATCGGATGGTTTTTGACCTTTGGCCGGGGTGAAAAAGCCAGGGAAGGCATTGATGAAAGCATACAGGATTAATACTGGGATCCACCATTTCCAATTCTGCTTAGCATTTGTCCAGCCATAAGCAATGGCTTGAGAGGGGGAAAACGCTGCCATAAGATAATTTTGATAAATAATTAATGATTTATATCGCTCTAATTATACTCCCGAACCCCCAGAGCGACAAATTGTCAAAATAGGCTAACCCCTGCTATACTACTAGTCGTATGAGAAATAAAACCAAGAAAATATTGATCACTGAAGACGAGACCCTACTCCGTAACGCCCTAAGCGAGAAGCTGCGCCTAGAAGGTTTCGAGGTACTGGCAGCCGAAAACGGCCAGAAAGGGCTAGACTTAGCTCTAGCTGAACACCCGGACTTGATCCTGCTAGACATTATCATGCCAGTTATGGATGGCCTGACTATGTTGAAGAAATTACGTGAGGACGCCTGGGGCAAGGAAGCAGCCGTGATCCTACTCACCAACCTGTCAGCCAATGACCATATCATGCCCGAGGTTATCGAGCAGCAGCCAGCCTTCTACCTGGTGAAGACTGATTGGACACTGGATAAGGTGGTCGA
>CAZPQR010000001.1:1985-21290 GCA_964588865.1 uncultured Gammaproteobacteria bacterium | reverse complement strand
GCTCCAGGGGCAACAGCTCCAATTACTTGCGAATCGAGATGCACTTCGCGGTCGAGAAGATCAAAGAAACTTTGAAGATTGATTAAACCAAAACTCCGACGTTGATCGGAGTTTTTCTATTTGACGGGTAATAATGAAGTTCCAACGATGAAGCTCTGGATCACCGGATTACCTCGCGCATCAGTCAATAATCTATCTCTAGCATCCAATCGTTGATTGCCGTCATCAGCGACAATTCCAGCTATCAGTGTCTGTCCTGTCATCGTGGGGGTGGTTAGTTTCACGCTGACTGATTTGTAGCGACCGGCTTCCAGATAGTTACTAACGCCAATGATGTCGCCTAGCTTATCTCCCATATTATTGCGTACTACTACGAAGCCAGCGAAAGGCAAGGTGGCGTAGGTAATAGTAACCGTCTGTCCAGCGACCTGATCACCTACTTCCAACCGGGCTCGTTTCAGGAGTTCGGTCTGATCAGAAGAAATATACCACTGGGGGTATTGGTAGAGTATGAATAGTCCTGCCAGCACCATAAATCCCAAAGTGGCGTAAAGGGTGGAGAAGCGCTTTTTCATCAATTCAGTATAACATATTGTTGACAAATCGCCTTATTATTAGGTATACTTGCACTCGCATTTTATACAAGCCTCGTTTATCTCGTGGGTCGTTAGCTTCCTCCTTCCCCTTCGCCAAGCTCAGGGTTCGGCGGACAAGCAGCCTTCCAGGCTTCGCTAACCATTCACACTATGTTCTTGGTAAGATGCGTTAGAAAGTATTTTCCTAGTTTATCACGTGGGTCGTTAGCTCAGCCTGGTAGAGCAGTTGCCTTTTAAGCAAACGGTCGCAGGTTCGAATCCTGCACGACCCACCATATCCGTCTTTATTGGCGGTTTTTTTGTTCACAAACTGCCTATAACCAGGGCACAAAACATGACTTGATAAAGCCTCCATCACAGAGTAAAATGAGCCTACTATGGCGACCAGAATACCACCTCATAACCTTGATGCCGAGATCAGCCTCTTGGGAGCTCTACTGCTCGACAAAGAAGCTATTACCAAAGTGGCCGATTTGATCACCCCCGAAGACTTCTACAAAGCCGGCCATGGGGACGTTTTTGCTGCTATGTTGGGCCTCTATGAACGCCGAGAGCCGATCGACGTATTATCCCTGAGCAGTCAGCTCAAGGATGCCAATTTACTTGATGCTGTCGGTGGTATGGGATTCTTGACGAGTTTGTCAGAAAGTGTCGCTACCGCATCCAATGTGGTTCACTACGGCAATATCATTCAGAAGAAAGCTACCCTGCGCAAATTGGAGCGGGCAGCAGCCGATATCTCCGAGTCGAGCTTCAATGAACAAGAAGATGTTGATGTCTTATTGGATCAGGCGGAGCAGAAACTTTTCCACATTTCCCAGCGCTACTTGAAGCAGAACTTCGTCCCGATCAAGAGCATTCTGACTGAAACCTTCGACCGTATCGACGAATTACACAAAGAAGCTGGTAAGATCCGAGGCTTACCGTCTGGCTTCTCTGACCTGGATAATATCTTGGCTGGCTTCCAGAAATCCGATTTGATCATTTTGGCTGCTCGACCTTCAGTTGGTAAGACTACTTTGGCCCTCGATATCTTGCGTAATGCTGCAGTCAAGAGCAAAGCCGCTGTCGGTGTCTTCAGCTTAGAAATGTCCAAAGAACAACTAGTCGACAAATTGCTCTGTGCTCAAGCTGGTGTGGATCTGTGGAAGATGCGCACTGGCAAACTATCTGATCGTGAAGGCGACGATGACTTCCCGCGCATTGGTCAGGCTATGGGTGTACTATCAGAGGCTAAGATCTATATTGATGACACTGCCTCTTCCAATGTCATGGAAGTTCGTACCAAAGCTCGCCGTCTCAAACTGGAACACGGTCTCGATATGCTTATTATCGATTACTTGCAACTGATGGAAGCACGAAGTACCGAAAGCCGTGTCCAAGAAGTAGCCGAGATTACTCGCGGTCTCAAATCAATCGCTCGTGAACTGCAAATCCCCGTCCTAGCGCTATCCCAGCTGTCTCGTCAAGTAGAAATGCGCTCCCCCGCCATCCCGAAATTAGCTGACTTGCGTGAATCGGGATCAATCGAGCAAGATGCCGACGTCGTCATGTTCATCTACCGCCGAGCCAAAGATAAGAGTCGTGACTGTCCTGAAGAAGAGCGACACATTGCCGAAGTCCATATCGAGAAACATCGTAATGGTCCGACCGGCATTGTCCGTATGTACTTCGATGAAAATATCGTTTCCTTCCGTAACCTTGATCACGACACCTACCAGAGACCCGAGACACCAGTGGCCGCTCCTCGCTATTTCGAAAGCCCAACCGATCTACCCTTCACTCCACCGGTACCTCAACCGCATTACAATTCTTAGATTGCCCCCCCCTAATAACCAATAACTAATTCCTTCGGCCAGAGGCCGATCGGCCTCTGGCCGAAATTCCTAGTTCCTAATTTCTAATTCCTAATTACTAATACCATGGCCATGTTCAACAAACTCAAGCAGTTCAACGATCTCCGCAAGCAAGCTAACTCACTGAAAAGCAAGCTGGCCGAAGAGACCGTAACCATCGAAACCAGTGCTATCAAATTGGTTATCGATGGCAATCAAGAAGTCAAAAGTGTCGATATTAACAAGGACTGGCTCCAGCCCGACAAGAAACAAGCCCTCGATAATGAGGTTCGCGATGCTATGAATAAAGGCGTCAAGAAAGTCCAACAAGTCATGGCTACCAAAGTCCGTGAAATGGGCGGCTTGAATATTCCGGGAATGAATTAATCAGGCAAAAGAAGCTATCCGCTATCCGGGACCCGGGTAGCGGACACCCTCCCCATGAACTACCTCCCCGACTTCGTACGAAAATTAGTTGATGACTTCGATCGCCTACCAGGCATCGGCCCTAAGACCGCCACACGGTTAGCTTTCTTCGTATTGCAAGATCAGAAAATGGCTGAGCAATTCGCTCTTGATCTATCTGAAGCCAGCGGCAAAACCATCTTCTGTCTCCAATGCCAGAACCTCGCCGACCAGACGCTCTGCTCCATCTGTCGTGACCCCAACCGCAACCAGAAGCAAATCTGTATCGTGGCCCATAGTCAAGATCTAGAAGCGGTAGAGCGAGTTCAGAATTATCGCGGTACCTATCATATTCTTCACGGCGTACTCAACCCACTCGAAGGTATCACGCCTGAAGCTCTCAAAGTACAAGAGCTGATGCAACGGATCAAAGATCACGCCACCGATGAAGTTATCCTAGCGCTTGATCCTACGATTGAAGGTGAAGCTACCGCTCTCTATCTAGCCAAGATACTCCGTCCAACGGGCGTGAAAATTACCAAACCAGCTCGCGGTCTGCCGATGGGTAGCAATATTGAATATACTGACGAAGTAACATTATCTTCAGCCTTGGAGAATCGGAAGGAAGTTTGATTGGGCATTAGGCATTAGCAATGAGGCATTGGGATACACCAATTTAGACGTAAAAAAATACACTCGACTTGATCGGTGTATTTTTTAAATTTCAGAAAAACTAATGCCTAATGCCTACTGCCTAATTCCTGTTATCTTCACTTCCGTAAACTGTTGGCGATGACCTCGAGTTCTCTTGTAACGGGTTTTGGCATGATACTTACCGACGATGACTTTCTTGGCCTTACCGTCTCGTACCAGTGTTGCCTCGACAGAAGCGCCTTTGACGAAAGGATTACCCATCGTCACAGTCTCTCCATCAACCAGCAATAATACTTCAGAAAAGACGATTTTCTTGGCCTCTTCGTGCTCGAGCTTTTCCACACGCAAAGATTGGCCCTCTTGGACTACATACTGTTTTCCACCTGTTTTTATGACTGCGAACATAAGAATAGAGTTAATTACTTGGCTACTTTACGCTAATAGCTGCCGATTGTCAAGATTGGCTCACTTGCTATACTATATGCTATGAAGATGACCGCATTACTACTGGCTTTATTGAGAATTGCCCTTGGCTGGATCTGTCTCTGGGTCTTCCTGGATAGACTATTCGGTCTAGGTATCTCTACACCCTCGGCAGTGGCCTGGGTACTCGGTGGATCGCCCACCAAATCATTCTTGGCCGGTTCAAGCTGGAATTTCTATGTGGCGATAGCCGGTAACCCTATAGTAGACTGGCTGTTTATGTTGGGCCTGCTAACTATTGGGCTAGCACTTATCCTAGGGATAGGATTACGCATTGCCAGTATAGCCGGGACTATCTTGATGTTACTTATTTGGCTGGCGTTGCAACCACTGCGCCAAAACCCCTTCATCGATCAACATATCATCTACGCTTTCGTCTTCTTATTACTGCCACGCCTCGACGCTGGCCAAACCTTCGGCTTAGCCAATTGGTGGAGTCGACAACCACTCGTTCAGCAACATCCTTGGTTGCGATAAAATAGCATCGCCAGATGCTATTTTTTGAATTCTACTTTGTCGCCAATACGGATGGAATAACGATCCGCGAAACCGCTCCTGACTTCGAGTACCGAATCGATCGGCTCGCGAGAACTGTAGAGCGGTAAATTGTCTTGGTGTTGCAAATCAGTCGGAGCCGGAACTTGCCGAGTTATATCGGCCACTAGATTGTCACGTAACCAGATAATATCGATCGGTATCGTCATATCTTTCATCCAGAACTGATACTGCCCTCGTGCTGGGAACAGAAATAACATTCCTTCGTCCCATTCCAGACTACGCACCCCTGCCAAACCGCGAGCCAAATCCTCGGGACTACTCACAGCTGTTACTCGTACCATCTGATCGCCGACGCGGACGACACGAATAGGGCTGGTACGTGACTGCCAATACCCATAAGCCCCTATGATTAGAAGTAAGCTGACCAAACTAATTTTAACTATGTTCTTGGTGGTCATGACGTACGAGATAGATGACGAGACTGATCATCAAGATAAGCAGTAGCGCCAAGGCCATAACTTTGCCACGAGTAGTGGTGAAGAAGGACACAGCGCCAAATAACAAAGCTACTATTGATAGCGTGATAACGACTCGCTGTTGACTCCAACCCAGTGCTAGCAAACGAAAATGCAAATGCCCCGCATCACCCAGCATAATATTCTGTCGCAAGAACAATCGCCGAGCGATTACCCAGACAACATCTAACATCGGGATTCCCATTACCAGAAGAGCTGTAGCTATCTTGCCGCCAGTCACGATGGCTAGAAATCCCAGCGAAAACCCTAACCAAGTACTACCACTCTCACCCAAAAATATTTTGGCTGGATGCCAATTCCAGATCAGGAATCCGACCAATGAACCAGCCATAATAATAGACATGTACGAGGTGAGCGAATGCGGTGTATCCCAGAAAAGACTCACGACAAATATGACGAGCATCGCCACCAAAGAAATTGAGCTCGCCAAGCCATCCAGACCATCAAGTAACTTGGTGGTATACATCGTGACCATGAGCCAGATGAACATCAGGATAGCGGTAATACTGATCGCTCCGCCAGCCAATGGCTCCCAGCGCTCGAAATACAAAAGTCCACCTAAGGGATTGGTAATGAAGGGCATCTGCAGTCCCGCTGTCACGACGATGATGATAGCTGCTACAGGGAAGGCTAACGATTGGTACCAATCAAGACGCCAGCGATCGTCAAGCCATCCGCCCAACATCAGTACCGCACCCGAGACGAAAAAGCCAATCAGTAAAGCAGGACTAACTTTCGGGTCACTGACCTTACCGATCAAATACAGCCCCACTGTCATAATGACAGCCGTAAGATACAGGGCCCACCCACCCAGTAAGGGAACCGGTTGCTTATGAATTTTGCGGCCTTCGGTAGGATAATCAAGCACCTTCCAAGCCAGGGCCAGACGACGTACTATCCACGTCAAGCCAAAAGCGACAAAGGCTGATACCAGAAATAATCCAACAATATTAATCCACCACATGAGAACGATCAATATAAGATTGTAAAATATGACCGGCTGATTTGTCGTCTATTGGGCCCGTGATACCAGCGCGATCGACTACTTTGGAGCTCCACCGTTCATCTTCGAGGATAATCTCACAGTCAATAGCTGCTTGAACGGCTTTGACGAAGACATCAGTAATCTTGGTACGCTCCGTCACTTGGCCTTGCATATTAAGTGGCCAGCCGATGACAATGGCAGTGATATGTTGCTCTTGAACAATGGCTTTCAACTCCTCAATAACTCGTGTCTGCGAACTGTTGTCGAGAATTTTCCACGGCAAAGCCGGACCGCGCTCTTCTGCTAACGCCAATCCAATCCGTTTATCGCCGTAATCAATACCCAATAACATATTAAGTTAGGACTCGACAACCGTCCTTTGTAATAGCAACCGTATGTTCAAAATGGGCTGCCAGCGATCCATCGACCGTGATGACATCCCACTGATTATCAGTGACATCAACCTTCCAACTCCCGGCCGTAACCATCGGTTCAATCGCCAATACCATGCCTTCGGTTAACAAGACACCTTGTCCGGGCTTACCATAATTGGGAACTGGCGGATCATCATGTACTCGGCGACCGACGCCGTGTCCCGTGTAATCCCGCACCACAGCGAAACCTTGTTGCTCAATATAGGCCTGCACAGCTGCACCCAAGTCACCAGTCGTAATACCAGCCTTGGCAGTCTTGATGGCCAAATCTAGCGCTTGGCGGGCAGTAGCTATCAATTTAGTGCTTTTGGCATTGATCGCACCCACTGGAACGGTGATAGCAGCATCAGTGAAAAATCCTTGATACTCTATACCACAATCTAAAGAGACAATATCACCTTCTTGCAATGGCTCATCGGTAGCAATGCCATGCACCACACAGTCATTGATAGAGACACAGAGAGCATTGGGATAGGGAGGTTGACCGTAGCCTTTGAAAGCCGGCTTGGCACCTAACTCTTGGATCAATTGCTCGGCGGCAGCATTGAGCTGCTTACCAGTCACTCCCGGATGAACCAAAGCAGCAACCGAATCTAAAATACGGCGCAACCTGGCGCCTCCTTGTGCTAGTAATTCAATTTCAGTGGCCGAAAAATGGTTCATAGTTGACGTAAGAGCAACTCTAAATGATGAGCAATGTGATGAATCTCTTGCTCGCCGTTGACGCGAATAATTTTGCCCAATGACTCATAATAATCAATCACTTTCTCAGTCTCGCTATGATAAATACCCAGACGGCGACGCACCGCTTCTTCATGATCATCTTCACGTCGGGTCAACGCTTCTCCATCATAGTCACAAATATCTTTGACCTTAGGCGGGTAGGTAATAGTGTTGAAGACATGACCGTGAGGGCAATTGACCCGAGTGACAATACGACGGACCGCTTCTTGATCGCTAATTTCAAAAACTACAATACTATCCAGCGGCTTAATCTTCTCTAGCTGTTCCGCTTGATCGATGCTCCGTGGAAACCCATCGAGAATAAATCCTTTGTCATTACCAATCTGCTGCAAATGATTAACCAAAATATCGATCGTGAGCTGTGTCGGTACCAGTGTCCCAGCCGTAGTGATACGTCGAATTTCTTCGCCTTGAGGTGTCTGAGCTTGGCCGGCTTCGCGCAACATAGCTCCCATGCCCAAAACAGCATAGTGATGATTGTCAGCAAGAAACTGCGCTTGAGTACCCTTACCCGACCCTTGAGGGCCTAGGAAGGCTAATTTGAGGTCTAAACGTAGGTGTTTGGCTTCAGTCATAGAACGCTGGCATTATATAGGAAAGTAGGGTTAAAAACAAGAAAAACGCCCTTCTCATCGTGAGAAGGGCGTAGAACTATTGAGCCGCCGGCTCGATCAGTCGAACATACCAAATGGTAGCACCTTCGACTCGCTCAACCTTAGGTCCGACGTTGTAGCCAGACATGGCGGCCATAGAGGAAGCCAAAGAATGAAACATCACATCGCGTCGTATGTGGGTCATCAACTTCATCTTGCCGTTGGGAAAGGGAATACGATGCAAATGTTCGCCTTCGGGGAAGAGAAAAATTTCCCCTTTGTCATAATCGAAACCAATACAGCTACCTACTTTGATATCAGGATTTACGACCACTGTTCACTCCTTGAACTTAAATGGTGGTACAACTTGAAAGAGCAAAGAAACACTATACCAAGACAATAGTTTAATGTCAAGATGAGGGCTTAGAAATTAGCCGTTTGCAAATTGGAACTAGGTAGAAGATTGTCTCGCTTCGCTCGTTGGTGTGGGTAATTCGTCAAGCGTAAGACGTACGGGTTGGTAATTCGTAAAACGTAAGGCGTAAGGAGAAACGGATAAAAAAACTTTGATATCTCTACCAAAGTTTTGATTGATTTTTTAATCTGGCTACAACCTAATCGAGCTGCTTGTCCGCCTCTGGTGGAAGCTCGACCTAACGCCTAATTCCTAAAGCCCATCATAATCTCTCATTACCAATTGAGCGTCAATCTGTTTAACTGTTTCGATAACCACAGCCACAACGATCAGGATACTCGTACCACCGACTGTTAGTGTGGTTAAGCCAGTTGCTTGTTGCACGATCAATGGCAAGACAGAAATAATACCCAAGAAGAGAGCTCCAGCCAAGATAATGCGATTCATTACGGACATGAGATAGTCCGAAGTTTGCGCTCCTGGTCTAATACCAGGGATGAAACCGCCTTGTTTCTGTAAATTCTCGGCAATCTGCTCTGGTTTGAAAACAACGGCCGTATAGAAATAGGTAAAGGCAAAGACTAAAACGAAATAAGCAATACCGTAGAATAACTGATTGCCGAACAAGGTAATAACTTTGCCGGAGAAGTCAGCTACCCAAGCCACATTGGAGGTCTGGAAGAAACGAGCCAAAAGTGGTGGGAAAAGTACTACCGAGATAGCGAAGATGATCGGGATCACACCGGCCTGATTGACGCGCAGTGGCAAATGAGTATTGACGCTACCGAAAGTAGACGAACCGCGATTCTGTCGAGCATAAGAAACAGGAATATTGCGTTGGCCTTCACTAATAATGACGATAGAAACAATAGTCACTAAGCCAATGAGGATGAACATAGCGACGTTGAAAATCTGAGACGAAGCATCGAAAACAGCCAATGTATTACCAATGGAATTAGGTAAGGCAGCGACGATACCAGCGAAAATAATCAAGGAAGTACCATTACCGACCTTCTTGGTAGTAATCAATTCACCGATCCAAACCAGCATCATGGTTCCGGCTGTGGCGACTACGATGGCGGTGATCCACTGGAAGATAGACAAATCACCGATCAATCCTCGACCCTGACGTTGTAACAGAACGATAAATCCATAACCGTTAATCATTGCCAAAGGCACCGTTAACCAACGGGTGTAATTATTGATACGACGCTGACCAGACTCCCCTTCTTTCTGAATTTCTTCCAGTTTGGGGACGATCATGACTAACAATTGCAAAATAATGGAGGCGGTAATATAAGGACCGACGCCCAACATGACGATGGAGAAATTCTTCAATCCTCCACCGGAAAAGACGTTAACTAAGCCGAGGATCTGATTGCTGGCGAAGAAATCTTTCAAGTTGCTAGCATCGATACCAGGGATAGGAATATGAGCGGCGATACGATAGACAACCATCATTGCCAGAACAAATAAAATCTTGTTCCGGAGATCACGTGCCTGCCAAATTTGTCGCAGACGATCCATAGGTTTAATTATTCGTTATTAGCAACCGCTGCCTGCTGAACTTCTTTCTTGGGTCTTGGAGTTTTCCAGACCAACATCTCTACTGAACCACCGGCTTTCTCGATAGCAGCCTTAGCCGCTACGGTGATGAAATGTGTTTTGACAGTCAAGGGTTTGGACATGACAGTGTTACCGATAATTTTGACCGGAATACGAGAAGCGCCAGAGACAAATCCCTTGTCAATCAGTTTCTTCAAAGTAACTACTTCCTTAGCTTCGAAATGCTTCTCCAACTGGATCAAAGAGATAGCCACTGGACGTAAAGCATTGGACTTGAAACCGCGAGTCTTCGGGATGCGCAACAAATAGCCACGGATACCTTTCAATTTCAAACCACCTTTACCACCAGAACGCGCTCGTTGTCCCTTCATACCACGGGTAGAATAGCTACCGTGTCCGCTAGCATTACCGCGACCCAATCGCTTCTTACGATGAGTGGAATAAGGATGTTTCTTGAGAGTATTGAGACCTAACATAATTATTTCTTGTCCGATTTAGTGGCTCGGGGTTTGGCTTCACGCTTAGTATTGACTACAACTTCATCGTGTTGACCGTATTTCAAGCTGCTCAATGCCTTGAAGGTAGCATGAACATTATTGATCTTATTGCTGGATCCGAGGATCTTGGCAGAAACGTTCTCGATACCTGATAATTCTAGCACCTGACGTACTGCACCGCCAGCTTTGATACCGGTACCGAGCTTAGCTGGTTTGAATAAGATGCGGGCAGCTTTGTATTTAACTTCAAAAGTGTGAGGGATAGTACCATTGACGCTGCGAACCGTGATCAAGTGTTTCTTGGCTTTGGTAACAGCTTTGTTGATCGCCATAGAGACATCGCTACCCTTGGCCAAAGCCCAACCCATTCGTCCTTTGCGGTCGCCGACAACGATACAGGCACGGAAGCGCATACGCTTACCACCGGCCATAACACGAGTGACTCGAGCTAAATCGATCATCTTCTGATCAAACTCATCACGTTCACGTTCTGGTCGTGGTCCGCGTCCACCGCGTGCAGGTGCTCCGCGACGAAAGCCTCCCTGACGTTGGTCAGGTCCGCCACCCGGTCTTGTAGGTTTTTGTGCTTGTGCTTCCATATTAGAATTGTAATCCTTCCTTACGGGCACCGTCAGCTACTGCTTTTACCTGCCCGTGATATTTAAATTTACCTTTGTCAAAAACAACTTTCTCAATCTTCTTGGTCTTAGCTTTGGTAGCAATCAATTCACCGACAGCAGCCGCCAAAGCAACACCAGTCAACTTCTTGTCGCTGATTTCCTGACCACGAGCCGCTACCAATACCTTGCCATCAACATCAATGATCTGGGCGTAGATATGTTTGAGACTACGAAAAACCGATAGACGAGGTCGTCCACTGACAGCTACCTTAGCCCGAACTCTACGAGCTCGACGCTGGGCAATCGTTGACTTGATGATCTGCTTATCTTTCATAGATTTATGATTATGGTACTTGGTACTGTTCTTTAACCACCAGCTTTGACAACCTTACCGGCCTTGCGACGAATAACTTCATCGCTGTATTTGATACCTTTTCCTTTATAAGGCTCTGGTTTCTTGATCTGGCGGATTTCAGCTGCTGTCTGACCAACCTGTTGCTTATCGATACCTTCAATGGTGATGACGTTCTTCTCAACTGAAAAGGTGATACCTTCTTTGGCTTTGTAAATAACTGGATGAGAGAAACCGACATTGAGCTGCAAATCTTTGCCTTGCATAGCAGCTTTGAAACCAATACCGTTAATTTCGAGCTGTTTCTTGAAACCCTCAGTGACACCTACGACGAGGTTGTTGACCAAGGAACGAGTCAGTCCCCAGAGGGCACGTTGACTCTTATCACTTTCATCTTTGATCGTGATATTCAAATCTTGACCAGTCTGAGTGATCGTGGCGATATCGGGCATGACCAAAGCCAAGGTACCCTTAGGGCCTTTGACCGCCACTGCCTGACCGTCGATCGTGACAGTTACTCCAGACGGGATAGTGATAATCTTTTTTCCAATACGTGACATATAGATTTAAGTTTCAAGATTGAAGTTCCAAATTAGTATATATTACCAAATTTCTAACATTAATTCTCCGCCAATTTTCTCTTTGCGTGCTTGTCGGTCAGTCAGTAATCCTTTGGAGGTAGAGATAATCGCCATACCGAGGCCATTGAGAATTGTCGGGATCTTATCGACTGTAACGTAGACTTTGCGACTGGGGCGGCTGACGCGTTTGATATGACGGATTACTGGATTGCCGTTGCTACGATAGCGCATGACAATGCGGAGCTGATCGTATCGTGGACCTTCTTCACCTGGTTTAGCTGCTGGAATCTTCTCAGTACGCAAAACATATTTCTCACTTTCAAGTACTTTGGAGACCTCATGTCGCAAACGTGAGTACGGTAAGACAATTTCTGCCTTCTTGACGGCGGAAGCGTTGCGAATACGTGTTAATAAATCTGAGATAGGATCTGTCATCATATGAGTTGTGTTTACCAGCTAGCTTTACGAATTCCTGGAATATCGCCCTTATTGGCTAATTCTCGGAAGCAAATACGGCACAGACGAAACTTTCGCATGTAGGCAGATTTCTTGCCACAGCGCCAACAGCGTCTGACTACTCTGGAAGAAAACTTCGGCTTGACCAGAGAACGATTGGATTTAGCGATTTGTGCTTCTGTTGCCATAATTATTTCTTAAAAGGAAAGCCCAACGCTCGCAGGAGAGCTAAGCATTCATTGTTATTCTTAGCAGTGGTGCGAACAGCCACTTCCAAACCATGCAATTTCTCGATTTCATCAGATTTGATTTCTGGGAACACGATGTGCTCGCGGAATCCGATGGCGAAATTGCCATGACCATCAAAACCCTTCTTCGGATCCAAACCATGGAAATCACGGATTCGAGGAAAAGTGATATTGATCATTTTTTCTAAAAAGTCGTACATCTTCTGACCACGCAAAGTAACCGTAGCACCGACTACCATACCTTCACGAATTTTGAAGTTGGAAATAGACTTTTTAGCTTTGGTAAGTACCGGCTTCTGACCAGTGATGCGCTGTAAGGTGTTGACCGCGATATCAGTGAAAGCTCGATCAGACAATGATTTACTCAAACCAATATTCAAGACTACCTTGGCGACCTTAGGGACCGCATGGACATTCTTAACACCGAGACTCTCTTGGAGACCCTTGATAACTTGTGTCTGATAATGTTCTCGTAAATTCATAGGTATTATTTCTTATCGGCTTGAGCTTCTTCGGCAGCTGGCTTAGTAGTAACTTCACCGGCAGCCAATTTCTTGACTTTGCTAATGTGGATCGGACCAAAAAATTCAATTCGCTGACCAGATTCATTCTTGCGAGGCTTCTTCATGTACTTATACATAGTATTAACGCCTTCCACCACAACCAAATTATCCTTACGCAAAACCTGCAGGACTTTGCCCTTCTTACCCTTATCCTTACCGGATAAGACGGCGACGTGATCGTTAGTTTTCAGATTGATCTTATTCATATTACAGAACCTCAGGTGCTAAGGAATTAATTTTGATGAATCCGCGAGCACGCAGTTCACGAGCCACCGGACCGAAAATACGACTGCCAATCGGATCATGATTCTTCTTATCGACCAGTACTACAGCATTTTCATCGAAACGAATATAGGTACCGTCCTTGCGACGTAATTCTTTGCGTTGACGGACAACTACAGCCCAGTGAACTTCACCCTTCTTCACCTGTGTATGAGGTTGAGCAACTTTGACAGCGACGGTGACAATATCACCAATGATGGCATAACGCTTCTGATAGCCTCCAAGTACTTTAATACACTGGACCAATTTGGCTCCAGAATTATCGGCTACTTTTAACATGGTGCGATGCTGTATCATATGGGTGTTATTAGGGTATTGTTATTAGTTATTGGGGGTTCCCAAATAACGAATAACTGATCACTTCTTCTGTTATATCTTTTTAATTACTCTCCACTTCTTATCTTTGGAAATTGGTCGGCATTCTTCGATCAGAACTTTATCACCGACTTTGAAGCCACCAACGACATCGTGAGCCTTGAACTTCTTGGATGTCTTGAACTGCTTCTTATACTTCGGATGCCAAGTAACGCGCGCCACTTCCACTACGATGGTTTTGGCCATGGCAGTACTAGTGACAATTCCTTCGAATCGACGACGATTGACTACGGTTTCAACTGGAGTAGTTTTCTTCATATTATTTCGTCTTCTGACGTTGCTTGATTAAAGTTAAGATTTGAGCAATTTCGGTACGAACTTGACGCAACTGATGTACCTGCTTGACTTGATTATTGGCTACGCCGAAACGTAAATCCTGTAATTTCTGTCTCAATTCAGCCAACATTTCTTGTAGCTTTGGTAATTCTAAATTGTGTAATTCTTTGAACTTCATATTATTTTACCAAAAACTTAATCTTAACAGGTAACTTGTGTCCGGCCAAAATCATAGCTTCACGAGCAACTGTTTCGGACACACCAGCCATCTCAAACAACATAGTACCTGGCTTGACGATAGCCACATAGTGATCGACTGCTCCCTTACCTTTACCCATAGGCATTTCATTGCCTTTCATGGTAATTGGCTTATCCGGGAAAATTCGAATCCAGATGTTACCACCGCGTTTGGTGTAGTTAGCCATGACGCGACGAGCAGCTTCGATCTGACGTGAGGTAACCCAAGCAGCAGTCATGGATTTGATTCCATACTGTCCGAAGCTAATGGATGTCATGCGAGTGGCACGACCTTTGATCTGGTCGCCACGCATTGACTTGCGATATTTGCTTTTCTTGGGGGCTAACATAATAGTTTGTAGTTGGTAGTGAGTAGTTGGTAGTAAATTTCCAGTTTCTAGTTCCTAATTTCTTGTTTCTGCTTTGTCGGCCTTAACTTCTTTCTTCAAGCCTTTCTTAGCTTGTTCTTTGGCAGTGAATTGAAGTCCTTTGTAGATCCATATTTTGATACCGATCTGACCATAGGTAGTATGAGCAGCGCCACGAGCGTAGGCGATATTAGCGCGCAAGGTATGCAAAGGAATAGAACCTTGCGTCAATGTTTCGCGACGAGCGATTTCGGCACCATTGAGACGGCCACTGACCATCACTTTGACACCTTCGGCACCAGACTTCATAACTTTGTCGATGGTCTGCTTCATGACGCGACGGAAAGCGATACGCTTCTCAATATCGGCAATCATAAGTTGCAAAACTGCTCCTGGAGATAGATTAGGCTTCTCAACTTCCTGAATATTGATCTTCAAGTTACCTTTGGTAGGGATATATTTGGCAATCAATGTCTTCTTCAAATCTTCAATACCAGTTCCTCCACGACCAATGACCAATCCTGGCTTGGCTACGGTCAAGGTGATGGTGATATCGTTACGTGATCGTTCGATATCAATACGATCAATACCAGCGTCTTTGATCTTCGTTTTCAAAAACTTACGAATTCGAATGTCCTGTTCAAGCAAATGAGCATAATCTTTCTTGTTGAACCACTGTGAAGTCCACTGCTCGCTCAAGCCCAATCGAAACGCTGTAGGATTTACTTTCTGTCCCATATTATTTCCTTGGTCGAGCTGAGCTCGATGTTATTGTAGGTTTCTTAGCGCGTGGTGCAGCAGTAGCTTTCTTGGCGGTAGTCTTAGCTTTGACTTCTTTGGCCGGAGCTTCTTTCTTCTTAGAATCAACCGGAGCAACAGTAGCGGCTAACGTGATAGACAAATGAGCAGCGTGCTTCTTGTAAGAATGTGCAGCTCCCATAGCAGCCGGGCGGAAACGCTTCAAAGGAACACCCTGATTAACGGTGATAGTCTTAACAACCATCGTCTCGGGATCCAGATTGGCATTATGTGCAGCATTAGCCATAGCAGATTTCAACGTAGACAAAACCATCGGCGCAGCGCGCTTATTGACCATTTGCAGACGACGGACAGCTTCACCGGCCGCTAAGCCGCGAATCATATCAGCCACCAATCTCATCTTGCGAGAAGAGATTCGAGCGTGTCTAAGTTGTGCTTTGACTTCAATCATAAATATTATTTCTTAGCTGCTGGAGCTGGCGCATCACTGGCCTGCGCTTTGGCCATCTTACCTCCGTGACCCAAAAATTTACGGGTTGGAGCAAATTCTCCCAATCGGTGACCAACCATGTTTTCTACTACTACGACTGGTAAATGTTTACGACCGTTGTGAACACCGAAGGTATAACCTACCATCTCAGGAGTAATGGTGCAATCACGAGACCATGTGTTGATGATATCTTTGGAACCAGCTTTAAGCTTGCCCATCTTCTTAATGAGTCGTTCGTCTACGTATGGTCCTTTTTTTAAACTTCGTGACATATTGTTAGTTAGGAGTAAGAAGTTAGCAGTAGGGAGTAAGGGTAATGTTCCCTTTCTTCTTTCTACTTTCTTCTTGCTACTTATTTACTGCGGCGTTTAACGATTAATCTATTAGAGTATTTCTTATTCTTGCGAGTACGTACACCCAAAGCGTGTTTACCAGTGTAAGTCTTAGGATATTTCAAACCGATAGAGTTCTTAGCTTCTCCTCCACCATGAGGGTGATCAACTGGGTTCATAACTTTACCACGAACAGTTGGCTTGATACCGCGATGACGCATGCGTCCGGCCTTACCCCAACGTACGTTGATAAATTCGGCATTACTTGGCACTCCCAATGTGGCTGAACAATTCTCATTGATCAAACGGATTTCACCAGAAGGCATCTTCAATTGAACATGACCGGCATCGATAGCCATAATGGTAGCAGCATTACCAGCACTGCGAGCCATCTTACCACCGCCACCAGGAGTCAATTCAATATCATAGACCTGCATACCAGTAGGGATGAACTTCATCGGCATGCGGTTACCGTTGCGGATAGCGATCTGCTTCTGTGAGGACATCACCTGATCACCAACGCGCATATCTTCACCGGTCAACATGTAGCGCTTCTCACCATCAGCATAGCTAACCAAAGCGATGCGGACGTTGCGATTAGGATCGTATTCTAGAGCTTTGACAGTGGCTGGAATATCATATTTGCTTCGGACAAAGTCAACGATACGGATAAACTGTTTGGCTCCTCCGCCACGATGACGAACGGTAATCTTACCGCTGAAATTGCGACCAGATTTGTGCTTACGGGAAATCAACAAGCTCTTCTCGGGCTGTTTCTTGGTCAGCAAAGGATCCTTCATGATAGAAGTGTGTCGGCGAGCTGAAGTTGTTGGGCGGTATAATTTAATCGGCATAATATTTCTAATCCCTAGTTTCTAGTTACAAATTTCTAGTTTCTTGATTTAAACACCTTCGTACATTTCAATCTTCTGACCTGGTTTGAGCGTAACGATGGCTTTCTTATAGTCTGACTGTTTACCTACTGTTTTGCCGCGACGAACAGTCTTACCTTCGACACGAACCATATTGACGGAGACAGGGTCAACTTTGTAAGCGGACTTCACAGCTTGCTTAACCATCATTTTGTTAGCGGTCAAACCAACATGGAAGACATACTGATGAGCAGCAGCTAAGTGCGCAGCCTTCTCGGAAATTACTGGAGCCAGAAGTACACCGGTAGTGCCAGAAAATTGACGATTAGCGATAACCGGTTTCTTGGCTACAGGTTCCTTGGCTGCAGTCTTAGGCTTGTTGTCTTTGACTTCAGCTACCTTGGTCTCTTTCTTTTTGATTCCGTCGAAAATACTCATATTATTTCTTGATGGTATAAAGACTGGCCATACGATCAACCAAAACTTGAGGCACGATCAACCATTCATATTTTAATAAATCGACAACGTTCAAACTGTTGACTGCAATCGTCTGTACTCGATCCAAATTACGAGCAGCGCGGACAACCTTATCATGAGCAGCATCGGTAACGACTAGAACTTTCTTGGTCTTGGATGGCAATGTAGCCAAACCTTGCTTCAAATTCTTGGTCTTGCCTTCAGGAATTACTAATGAATCAATCAGGATGACACGATCATGAGCCAACTTGTCGCTCAAGACCATAGCCAAAGCCTTCTTCTTCATCTTCTTATTGATATCCAGAGCAAAATTACGCTGATTGGTAGGACCAAAGGTGACACCTCCACCGATCCAAATCGGTGAACGAGTAGAACCGTGACGAGCGCGTCCAGTACCCTTCTGTTTCCAAGGTTTGCGACCACCTCCACGAACTTCGCCACGACCCTTGGTATGAGCGATAGCCGAACGTGAATTAGCCTGCTGAGCAACGACAGCCTGTTGAACCAATTCTGGTTTAACTTTGACGCCGAAGATAGTGGCCGGCATTGTCTGCTCACCAACTTCTTTTCCTGTCAGATTATAAATTTTTGCTTTGATATCGGCCATACTTATGATTTAACTTCTTCACTAGTAGCTGGCTCAACTGGAGCAGCGACCTCAGCTTCGGTAACGACAGGTTCTGCTGGGGTTTCAGAAGCAACTGGTTCAGCTGCGGCAACTTCTACAGTCGGTTCGGCAGCTACCTCAGGGGCAACTTCTGTTACTACTTCTTCTGACTTGGTCTCAACCTGTGGCTGACGAATCTTTAATTCACCTTCACCAGAAATCATTACCAAACCATTGCGAGCACCTGGAATAGCACCTTTGACATACAAAATATTGTTTTCGGTATCAACTTCCATTACTTCCAATTTCTTCAAAGTCACCTGGTCATTACCCATACGTCCGGCCATGCGTTTACCTTTGAAGACGTGTTGTGGCTCTCCGGCACCGATAGAACCAGGCATACGGAGTTGATCTTTGTGACCGTGGGTCTTGGGTGAACCGTGGAAACCATGACGTTTGACTACACCTTGGAAACCCTTACCTTTGGACCAACCAGTTACCTCGATCACATCACCAACGTTGAAGGTGGATACATCGATCTGTTGGCCGCGTTCTACTGGTTCGGACAAGCGGAATTCTTTCAACCAACGGAAATTGGTTAAATTCTTGAGATGACCAGTGACTGATTTGCTTAAGGCTTTCTTATGACCATAACCAACCTGAACAGCACTGTAACCGTCCTTATCGCCTTTGACTTGGGTAACAGTAACCGGGCCGGCAGAAATAGCGGTCATAGGAACCACAGATCCGTCTTCACGGAATTTCTGGGTCATGTGTAATTTGGTACCGAGGATGAATTTCATAATATGTATGTGTGTGATGTGCTCAGTGATGAACCCCGCCTTCGCTCTGAGCTATGGCGGGTCAGTTCACTCCTCGGAGGAGATGAACTGAAAAATCACGATTTTATACTTATTTGACCGTCGAGCTGAGCTCGACGACGATAAGGACAAAATCGTGATTACCAAATAGATCAACAAGCAGAACCGAGATATATTTGATGACTATCATCGCCATCTTAGGCGAATACTTACGTAACGATTTTCCTTATAGCAGTTCAGTATACCCTGCTGTTACTTCCCTCAAAAGGGGTTAAGCAGCAAACGTCGACCAAACTTTTGTGAGCCACTAACCTTTGTCCGATGGACAATAGGCCTCTGGCCTACATC
>CAZPQR010000001.1:0-1885 GCA_964588865.1 uncultured Gammaproteobacteria bacterium | reverse complement strand
CTACATCTTAATTTCAATGTCCACACCAGCCGGAAGATTCAGACTTGTCAAAGCATCAATAGTCTTGGCTTGAGGATCGACAATATCAATGAGGCGCTTGTGCGTGCGCATTTCGAATTGGTCACGGGCATTCTTGTGCACGAAGGTAGAACGAAGCACAGTGTACTTCTGTTTCTCAGTCGGCAAAGGAATCGGACCTACTACTTTGGCACCGCTACGAAGAGCAGCTTCAATGATAGTCTTAGTCGATTGATCAATAATCTTATGATCAAAAGCTTTGATCTTGATGCGAATACGGGATTCGACAACTGTTTCTTCTGTCTTATGTACTGGATGTGTGGGCATAATGGAATGAACTATTTTTTCAACGAACCCGCCCAACCCTTATTAAGGGGATGGGCGGGAAGTTTATTATTACTTGATAATCTTAGTGACGACTCCGGCACCTACGGTGTGACCACCCTCGCGGATAGCGAAACGTAGCTGCTCTTCCATAGCAATAGGAGCAATCAATTTGACGCTGAGCTTAATGGTATCGCCAGGCATAACCATTTCAGTACCTTCTGGCAAAATTACTTCACCGGTAACATCAGTGGTGCGGAAGTAGAACTGAGGCTTGTAGCCCTTGAAGAACGGAGTATGACGTCCACCTTCTTCTTTGCTCAAAATGTAAACTTCAGTTTCAAATTCAGTGTGAGGAGTGACAGAGCCAGTCTTAGCCAGAACCTGTCCGCGCTCGACATCATCCTTCTTAGTACCACGGAGCAACAAACCAGCGTTATCACCAGCCATACCTGAATCCAATTGCTTGTTGAACATTTCGATACCAGTGACGACAGTCTTGGCAGTTGGGTGAATACCGACGATTTCTACTTCTTCGTTGATCTTGATCTGTCCGCGTTCGATACGACCGGTAACGACAGTACCGCGACCTTCGATAGAGAAGATGTCTTCGATAGGCATCAAGAAAGGCTTGTCAATCTGACGAACTGGATCAGGGATATAGGTATCCAAAGCTTCAACCAACTGTAAAATTGGCTTGGCATCTTCACCGGTTGGGTTCTGAAGAGCTTTCAAGGCAGAACCGCGGATAATAGGAGCGGTATCACCAGGATAGTTGTATTTCTTCAATAGATCGCGAATTTCTTCTTCGACCAAATCAATCAACTCTGGATCATCAACCTGATCAACTTTGTTCAAGAAAACGACGATATAAGGAACGCCGACCTGATAGGCCAACAAAATGTGTTCCTTGGTCTGAGGCATAGGACCATCAGCAGCAGAAACGACCAAGATAGCGCCGTCCATCTGGGCAGCACCGGTGATCATGTTCTTAACGTAGTCAGCGTGACCTGGACAGTCGACGTGAGCGTAGTGACGTTTGGCTGATTCGTATTCGACGTGAGCAGTAGCAATGGTAATACCACGCTCTTTCTCTTCTGGAGCCTTATCGATTTCGTCGATACCCTTGGCAGTGGCTGCATTACCGTTAGCAGCTAACACGTGCAACAAAGCGGCGGTAAGAGTGGTCTTACCATGGTCAACGTGGCCGATAGTACCAACGTTAACGTGTGTTTTGGATCGATCAAATTGTGCCATTTGATGTGTTATCTCCTTGAGGCAACCTCCACCTTATGTGCCAAGCTCAGTAAGCTTGTCGAAGGGAAGTTATCATCCAGTCGCCTTGGATTAATTAAGTTATTAAAATATATATTGAGGGCAAAATAAGGTATGTATAAATACCTAATAAAGCAGAAAGATTATAGCACCAGTCTTTATATTTTGCAAGTTTCTAGACAGCCGAACCAAATATCATCAGAAAATGGCTAATGTTAGCGAAATAGTAATTAGATATTAGTTACTCGTTATTAGGGAAGAAATGAGG